>CAZRSI010000270.1:0-3244 GCA_964602575.1 uncultured Anaerolineae bacterium | reverse complement strand
GTCGCTAAGATTCAACAGCTACCCGAATCCCTGGTTCAGGAAGTGAGTGATTTTAATGAAGCATGACCAGGAGCGCTGGCAGTGGTGGGTATACTTTGCTGAAGCCTAAGTACAGCCTTCCGGAAGTTCGTTCCGAGTTTGCTCGGCGCCAGCGCGGGGCTGAAGACCCCGCGCTGAAAGAACGAAGCCCCTTCGGGGCTGAATCAGGCCCGCTCTAGCTCGTAGGGCTTTTGTTCTTTCAGCCCGGAGCTTCAGCTCCGGGCGGTGTGGTGAATGGGAAACTCGGAACGAATCTATGCATCAGTGTACTTTGCCGACTTATCCAATTTGGAACAATATGAAGACCGTTTGGCACGCGGGGAAATCCAATGGTAGCAATTCACCGTGGCGATGTGGTTCTGTGTGACTTGAACCCCGTAGTCGGCACAGAGCAAGCCGGCATCCGGCCCGTGGTCGTTGTGCAGATTGACCGTGCCAACGCTGTGAGCCCTCACACAATCATTGTGCCTTTTACAACGAAAATTCGACGGCCCCCGACTATGTTCATAGGGCCATCATCCCGGTAGACGGCGGCTCCAGGCCGATAGAGACGCGCATCACGGATCATGCGTCACTTGTGAGGAGGTAGCATGGACAAAGAGTATCTGGAGAGTCTGTTTGGGCTATCAGGAAAAGTGGCCGTGGTCACCGGCGGCGGTGGGGTGCTGTGCGGGGCCATGAGCCGGGCGCTGGGCCGCGTGGGGGTCAAGGTAGCTGTGTTGGACCTGATCCCGGAGGCCGCGCAGAGAGTGGCCGACGATATCGTGGCCGCCGGCGGCCAGGCCCTTGCCGTGCAATGCGATGTGCTCGACAAGGCCAGTTTGGAGGCCGCTCGCGATGCTGTGCTGGCCCAGTTCGGCCGCGTGGACATCCTCATCAACGGAGCGGGAGGCAATAAGAAGCAGGCTACCACCTCGCCCGACCTGTCCTTCTTCGATTTGCCTACCGATGCCGTGCAGTGGGTGTTCAACCTCAACTTCATCGGTACATTGCTGCCCAGCCAGGTCTTCGGCGAGATCATGGCCCAGCAGGGGGAGGGGTGTATCCTCAACATCTCGTCTATGAATGCCTTTCGCCCGCTGACCCGCATCCCGGCCTACTCCGCGGCCAAAGCGGCGGTGAGCAACTTCACCCAGTGGTTGGCCGTGCACATGTCGCAGGAGTACTCGCCTAAGATTCGGGTCAATGCCATCGCCCCCGGCTTCTTTCTCACTGAGCAAAATCGCTTCCTCCTGACTGACGAGCGAACGGGCGAGTTGACTCCCCGCGGACGGGCCATCATTGATCACACGCCGATGGGGCGCTTTGGCAACCCGGAGGACCTCATCGGCACGATGCTGTGGTTACTCTCACCCGGCGCGGCCTTTGTCCACGGCGTGGTGGTGCCGGTGGATGGCGGGTTCAGTGCTTTCAGCGGGGTGTGAGCAAGGGAGCAGGGGTGCAGAGGAGCAAGAGGAGTATTCTCATGATGGGCGAAGGTCTCCCGACCGAGCCCCCGCCCTGGTCGGAGGCCTTTTTCTTGCCCCATGAGTGGTGCGAACCAGCCGCGTGGAGCTCGCAATATTACGAAAGCGAAGGAGGAGATTAATTGAAGAGAGAAATCGAGAGGGAATTTCATCGGCTGTGTGAGCAGGTCGGCAGGCAGGGTGTAATCGGCTTCACCCCTGTCGAGGGTGTGAAACTATTGCCAGAGCAGGCGGCGTATCTGCGGCGTAAGCTGGATGGATTGGGGGAGTGGTCGGACATCACCGCCGTCTCCATCGGCTTGCTGTATCATGAGCCAGAGATACTGGCCATCCCCAACGAGTGGGTGAGCAAACCGCCGGAAGATGGCCGCTGGAACCAGTACGCCCGCGCCTACACTGAGCTGAACCGGTTGCTCAACGACATCGCTGGCCAGTTGGCCGCGCAGTTCGGCGGCGTGGCCGAGGCGGCCACGGTCGAGGGATGGGCGGAGCAGGTACAGCACGTCAGCGATTACTGGCCCCACTGCGTCTCGCACCGCGCCTTCGCCGAGGCGGCAAAGGTGGGCTGGCGAGGAAAGAGCGGCCTGGTAATCACGCCCGAAGCGGGCCCCGCGCTACGTTTTGCTACGGTATTCATCCCCCGGCGGCTTCCTCCCGACGAGAGGGACCTGCCCGGCTGCGGCGATTGCCGCGTTTGTTTGGAGGTGTGTCCCATCCTGCGCCCGGAGGAGGGCTACCGCGAGAGATGTCGCCGTCACCTGAACGCGTTGGGTCTGGAGGACGAAGTATGCGGCATCTGCGTGCGAGTGTGCTGGGAGGTGCTGCGAAGGAAGGAGGTAGACTAATGTCTGAAGTTCGCGAAGCGGTAAGGCCGTTACTGGAAATGAAGCCCAGGTATGATTTCTTTGTTGGCATTGACTCCGATGGCTGCGTTTTCGACACCATGGAGATCAAACACAAGGAGTGTTTTTGCCCCAATATTATCAAGCATTGGGGCCTGCAGCCCGTGTCCAAATACGCTCGTGAGGCGGCAGAGTTCGTGAACCTGTACTCCAAGTGGCGGGGCATCAACCGCTGGCCGGCGCTGATCAAGGTGTTCGACCTGCTGCGGGAACGGCCAGAGGTGCAGCGGCGGGGTGTGCAGATCCCCGAAGCACCGAAGATTCGCGAATTCATCAAGGCCCACGAGGAGTCCGGCATCCCGCTGAGCAACGACGGGTTGCGAGCTTACATGGCTGAGCACCCCGACCCCGAACTGGACCGTGCCCTGGCCTGGAGCCTGGCCGTCAACGCCGCCATCGCCGATATGGTACACGGCATTCCACCTTTTCCCTACGTCCGCAAGAGCCTGGAGTACCTCTTCGACAAGGCCGACATGATCGTGGTCTCTCAGACGCCGAACGAGGCCCTGGAGCGCGAGTGGAAGGAGCATGGCATTGACCGCTACGTGCGCGTCATCGCGGGGCAGGAGATGGGCACCAAGAGCGAGCACATCGCCCTGGCCACCAAGGGCCAGTACGCGCCCGACCACATGCTGATGATCGGCGACGCGCCTGGAGACCTGAAGGCCGCCCGGGCCAACAACGCCCTCTTCTTCCCTGTCAACCCCGGCCACGAGGAGGAGAGCTGGCAGCGGTTCTACGAAGAGGGGATGCACAAGTTCTTGGCTGAGGAGTACGCTGGTGACTACGAGGCCAAACTGATCGCTGAGTTCGAGCGGTTCATGCCCGAAGTGCCGC
>CAZRSI010000269.1:0-3249 GCA_964602575.1 uncultured Anaerolineae bacterium | reverse complement strand
CAGGCCATTGGCTCCAATTTGATCTCAGTGATGGCCGATACGGATAAGAGCGGTGGCTATCAGACACTGACCCTGAGGGACGCGGAGATGCTGTCCGACCCATTCTACGCTCCAGCGGTGAAGGATGTGGCTCTCGTGATCCAAGGCACGCAGGAGGTGGTCTATGGCGGCGAAGAGACCCGTGTCACCGTCGCTGGCATCACTCCCAACTCCTTGGACATGCGCAACCAGGTGGTGGAATTGGGAAGTAAGTTAACGCAAGAGGATATGGACACCAAGGCCAGGGTGGCTGTCTTGGGGGCCAATGTCGCCGACGACCTGTTCCCCGATGATGAATTCCCCATCGGCAAAAAGATAAAGATCAGGGGCATTCAGTTTGAGGTGATCGGCGTGCTCAAGAGCAAGGGCGGCGTAGATTTCCTGACGGAAGACGATATGATCTACGTTCCCTTCAGCACTGCCCAGAACCGGCTCTTTCGGGTGCGCACCCGTCGTGGTGAGCCGGCGGTGCATGCCATCATTGTCCAGGCTCTTAGCGAAGACTTGATGGATGAGGCCACCCGGCAGATCAAGGAGACGCTGCGGGAAAGCCACAACATCGCCTACCAGGCCGATGATGATTTCATCGTCCTCAGTCAGAAGGATGTGTTGGAGGCCTTCGATGTCATCACCGGCACCCTCACCCTGTTCTTGGGTGCTATTGCCGGCATCTCGCTGGTGGTGGGCGGCATCGGCATCATGAACATCATGTTGGTGAGTGTCACCGAGCGGACGCGGGAGATCGGCATTCGGAAAGCTGTGGGCGCGCTGAAACGGGATATCCTGGTCCAGTTCCTCATTGAGTCGCTGGTGCTTAGCCTGGTAGGGGGCTTGGTGGGCATTCTCCTAGGGATAGTCATCTCCAATTTTGTGGGTAACCTGTCTGAGGACCTGATCCCTGTGGTGGATCTCGGCACAGTGTTGATGGCCTCGGGCTTTGCCGCCGCTGTCGGGTTGATCTTCGGTATCTATCCCGCCTGGCGAGCGGCCAGCCTGAACCCCATCGAGGCGCTGCGGTACGAATAATTCGACGTTAGATTTGCCATGCGCTCTCAACTCCTCTCATCCCCACTCCAGCCTTTCTCTCCCCGCTGCGGGGAGGGAAGGGCGAGAGCGGGGTTAGAGGGGGTCGAAGAAACCTGAATTCAACAATGTCAAGCTATGGGGTTGGTACGGATCATTACCCAGCCATACGCGAGGCGCTGCGCATCTTTCGCCTGGTATTGATCATCAGGACAGTTTTTATTGGCCTGGGCTTACTGGCTACACTGGGATTGGGACCCTCAGTTCAGTTGGCGCTTCTGCTGCGAGCGGCACCCACACTGCTGTTGGACTTGCTGGTATTGCCTCCCTGGTTGGAGCGGATACTGGGCCGACGATTCGTGGCGCTGGGTCTGGGCCTGGATGTTCTCTTCCAGAGTTTGCTATCCGCTCCTTCCTTTTTCGAGCGGCGACTTTGGTGGCCTATAGAACCAGGCTTGACATCGCCTGCGGCCCAGCGTTTTATTGAAACGCCGTCGGTAGAGCCCTTCTTTTTCCTGTTGATCCCCCTGGTGCTGTTGGCCTGGGGCTATGGCCGGCGGGGTGCGGTATGGGGAAGCACCTGGGCCACGATCCTGCACCTAGGTACGGGCTGTTGGGCATTACAGCGGGACATCCTCGCTCCAGGCTTTTTCATGCGGGCGTTAATGCGCATCTCCTTGCTGTACCTGGTGCCCCTCATTGTCAGTATTCTGGCCCAGCGGGAACGGCGGCGGCAAGCCAAACTGGAGGCTGCTCATCAGCGTCTGCGCCGCCACATGGCCACCGTTGAGCAGCTGGCGGTCAGCCACGAGCGAAACCGTCTGGCCCGTGACCTACACGACACGCTGGCGCACTCCCTAACTGCTTTGACTGTGCAACTGGAGGCTCTTCGCACCCTGCTAGTCCACGATCCGGCAGCAGCCCAGGACAAGCTGGATGAGATCTCGGCCTTGGCCCGACAGGGGTTGGAGGAGTCACGGAAGGCCATTCAGGCCCTGCGCACTGACCCCCTGAAGACGATAGGGCTGGTCGGCGCGTTGCGGGGCACCATCCGGGCTTTTCAGGCGCGAACCGGCGTTCAAGCTAACTTCAGCGTAGCTGGTCGGGAGCTCGACCTGACGGATGAGGAAGCCCAGGCCCTGTTCCGTATTGCCGAGGAGGCGCTGATCAACGTGGAGCGTCACGCCGCCGCCCAGCAGGTGACCGTGCGTTTGGCTTTTGGTAATGACCGCATTGATTTGGTGATCCAGGACGATGGCGTGGGCTTCGATCCTGCCACCGTGGACCCAGATCACTATGGTGTGACTGGGATGCGGGAGCGGGCGGCCATGATCGGGGCGACGCTCAAGGTGTCCAGTCGTCCTGGGGGTGGAACCAGGATTTGGTGTTCGCTGGAGAGGTAAAAAGATGGAATCAAGCGGGAGGTCTAAAACGCCTCCCGCTTTTACTTTTCGGGGTGGACATCGTATTGCCTTGGCCCATCTGAGGAGTTCCCGCGCGATGCGGATATCGTAGCCGGCCTCCAGCAGGTGGGTGGCGAAGGAGTGGCGGAGGGTGTGGGGCATTCTTCTGCACGCCCGATTTTTTCAGCGTGCGGGCGGAAACCTGTTGCAGCGAGCGGACGGTTAGCCGGCCTCCATGGCTGGGGGAGGTGCTTTTTGGGCCGTCCCCCAGGGTTTGAATACAGCCCACTGTTCCTTGACATGGCGGCATGTTTATGTTAAAATGCGAACATAGAAGAAGGACCTGGGGGTTCTGCCGGTGGTGTTGAGCCACGAGGAAGTGACAGAGTTTGAATTAATTGGAGAGAGTTGCCCGAAATGTGAGGAAGGAACGATAATAGAAATTGAAACGGGGGTAACCAGTTAACCGCTATGGAGTAGTAACGTCGCCTAACAGTGCGTTTGCAGTTCGCTTCGCTCACCCAAAGGGTGCGCTTCGCGACCCCTTCGTAGCCCCCGTACCCCGTTATCTGACATTCGGCTTGATAGATAGCGTGTTCAAGAGCAATACCGGGAGGTGTTTGAAATGACAACACGAACCTTTACCGCGGTTCTCCACAAGGAAGAAGACCTCTACGTAGCAGAATGCCCTGAAGTTGGGACGGTTAGCCAGGGATGCACTAAAGAATTGCAATAGGAGGTGATAAGTATGGCATTTAAAGTACTGTTCCTCGCCCATGCTCCT
>CAZRSI010000268.1:0-3286 GCA_964602575.1 uncultured Anaerolineae bacterium | reverse complement strand
CTTTAAGCTTGACTCGTTTGTTGCTCTAGTTGCTCAACACGCGCTTTTAGCACGTACAGAATACCACGGATGGCACCAGCAATAACCCGGGCCACCCCACTGGCTGGCGCCTGAATTGCACCCAAGACCTGGGCCAATAAGACATCTCGCGGAGGCAATTCAGCTAAAGCCGTAACCTCATCGGTGCTGATGACCTTGCCACCTAAAAGGCCGCCTTTAATGGTGAGAATGCTCGATTCCTTGCTGAAATCCAACAGCACCTTGGCCACAGTGGGCACTTCGTTGAGACAGAAGCTGGTAGCTGTGGGACCCTTCAACAGATCATCGAGCACAGGTAAATTTGCCTCTCTTAGTGCCAGTTTCATCAATCTGTTATTGGTCACGTGGTATTCGCCCTGAACTTCCCGCAACTTGCTACGCAATTGGTTCATGTCCGCCATCGTTAGCCCCCTGTAGTCGGTCAAGATGGCTGCTTGGCTGCGCGTGAGCAGGTCTTTGTACCACGATACCAATTGCTTCTTTTTTCCCTTAGATATGGCCAATCTTTGATCACCTCCTTAAAAAATAAAAGTCTTTGTGCTGCCGACACAAAGACTTGCAGAGAAGCGTTTTTCTCTGGTGGTCTTCGCCTCGGCAGGCCTTTGATTAAGCGCTCCTCGCGCACCTGCTGTCTTCGGCTTGGGTATTCAATTTTCTACGCAATACGGAATATGCAATATGTTAAGCCGTCTCTAGGGCCAACGCCTGAGAGGTATCCAGCTTAATGCCTGGCCCCATAGTTGTGGCCACATTGATTTTTTTGATATATGTGCCTTTGGCGGTGGGCGGTTTGGCTTTCTTCACCGCCTCGATCAGGGCCGCCATGTTTTCCAAAAGTTGCTCTGTTGGGAAGCTGACTTTTCCGATAGGCACATGTATATTTGCAGTTCTGTCTACTCGGAATTCCACTCGTCCTTGGCGTGCCTCTTTAATGACTCGTGGCAGGTCGTCAGGAGGGACAATGGTGCCCGCTTTGGGATTGGGCATCAATCCTCTTGGCCCCAGAATCTTGCCCAGTCGTCCTACCTTTCCCATCACCTGGGGTATAGCTATAGCGACGTCGAAGTCTAGCCAGCCCTCCTGGATCTTTTTGACCAAATCGTCGCTGCCGACATAGTCGGCTCCGGCCTCTCGAGCGATTTTCTCGGCTTCGCCTTCTGCGAAAACCAAGACGCGCACCTTTTTGCCTAATCCATGGGGTAAGAGCACAACGCTTCTCACCTGCTGATCGGCGTGGCGAGGGTCCACCCCCAGGCGCATGTGCACTTCCACTGTCTCATCGAAATCGGCATATGAGGTCTTCTTAGCCAGCTCGATGGCTTCTCTGGGCGAGTAGTATCTGTTCCGGTCCACCTGCTTCAGTGCTTCCAGATATTTCTTGCTACGTTTCGGCATTTTCTCTCTCTACTGGCATACTAGTCTACGATTTCTATCCCCATGCTGCGAGCCGTGCCCTCAATCTGGCGCTCGGCAGCCTCCAGATCCAGCGCATTCAGGTCTTTCATCTTCAACTCAGCGATTTGTCGCAGTTGCTCCCTGGTGATCTTGCCCACCATCTGCCTG
This sequence comes from uncultured Anaerolineae bacterium, assembly GCA_964602575.1. Lineage (GTDB taxonomy): Bacteria > Chloroflexota > Anaerolineae > VGOG01 > VGOG01 > CAZRSI01. The sequence continues at coordinate 1,684 of CAZRSI010000268.1, read as the reverse complement.
CGAGGTTCAGCAGAACCTTTCTCTATGCCAGCGGCTTTTCTCAATAGGTCAGCAGTAGGCGGGGTTTTGGTAACAAAAGTGAAGGTTTGATCCTGATAAACGGTTATTTCAACAGGGATAATGCTGCCCACCTGGCTCGCTGTGCGGGCATTGTATTCCTTGCAAAAAGCCATGATGTTGATGCCATGTTGCCCCAAGGCCGGCCCGATAGGCGGGGCGGGATTGGCCTTGCCAGCCGGAATTTGTAGTTTAATAACTGCTTTAACCTTCTTAGCCATACACTCTCCTCTTCTAAGCAGACCGGCGGCTAAGCCGCCTCTGTGGAAATCTCGGAATCTACATCTTCTCTACTTGCAGGAAATCCAACTCAACGGGGGTATCTCGGCCGAAGAAAGAGACCAACACGCGCACTTTGTTTTTGTCCATATCTATATCTTGTACGTGTCCCACAAAGTCGGTGAAAGGACCATCTATTATCCTGACTCTTTGTCCTGGGCGGAAGGTCACTTTGATCTTCGGGGCCTCCTCCTCCATGCGCTTCATTATCTTTTGCACTTCCTCAGGGCGCAGGGAGGTGGGCTTCCTGCCCATGCCAACGAAGCCGGTCACCCCAGGGGTGTTGCGAACTGCGTACCAGGACTCATCGGTTAGGATCATCTCTACCAAGATATAGCCTGGGAAGATTTTCTTCTTAGTGACCCGCCGTTGGCCATCTTTTACTTCGATCTCTTCTTCTGTAGGCACCACCACCTGGAATATCTTGTCCTGCATCCCCATGGACTCGATGCGCTGTTCCAGGTTGGCCTTCACTTTATCCTCATAGCCAGAATAGCTGTGGATCACGTACCAGGCCCTTTCGTCGGACTCTGGCCTTTCCTCCGCCTCCAGCTCTTTTACCTCGCGTGGCTCCTCCTCCGCCTCAGGCTCTTCCTGTGAAATTTCTTCTGTCAGTACTAGCTCTTCCATAAGCGCTTTCGCTTTCGCGCAATGTGCCTGTTTTCGATCCAACGTCTATCTGATAATCAGGCCAAACAGCCAGGCAAAGATATAGTCTATGAGGCCTAGGACGGCAGCCATGAAAATCGTGAACCCAACCACGATGAGAGTTAAGTTCAAGGCCTCCTCACGGGTGGGCCAGGTTACTTTTTTCAACTCTGCCCTGGTTTCCTTGAAGTATCTAACGATGGCATTTTCCTTTTTGGCTGTCGCTTTAGCCACTTAGGTGTCTCCTTAGGTTGCTTACATTTAAGACACCGCCACAGGGACGGTGTCTTGATTCACACTATGGCAGGCCAGGCAGGAATCGAACCCACAACCTGCGGTTTTGGAGACCGCTGCTCTACCAATTGAGCTACTGGCCTGCGGAACAAATAGCTAGGCTGACGCCATAGGCTATTTGTCATCAGCTATTTTGTTTCCCTATGAAGGGTATGCGTCCGGCACCGAGGACAGTATTTCCTCAGTTCTAGCCGGCCGGGATCATTTCTTCTGTTCTTGCTGGTTGTGTAATTGCGTTCCTTGCACTCGGTGCAGGCAAGGGTAATAGTAAGTCGTACAGCTTTCTTGGCCATCTGTGTTATCGAAGCTAGTGGGAGCCACTCCTCCCTCCTAGCACCTCCTTCAGTCTACGATCTTGGTGATAACGCCAGCTCCAACGGTTCGGCCGCCCTCACGAATGGCAAAC
>CAZRSI010000267.1:0-3294 GCA_964602575.1 uncultured Anaerolineae bacterium | reverse complement strand
ACAGTCCTCAGTACGGCCTGATCAACTGGACCTTGAGCCAGATTGGGATCAGGGGTCCCGCCTGGCTGAGCGACCCCAACTGGGCCATGCCGGCCCAGATCCTCACCAGTTGGTGGAAGGGGGCGGGGTACAACATGATCATCCTGCTGGCCGGCCTGCAGGGCATCCCCCAGATTTACTACGAGGCCGCATCCATAGATGGGGCCAACTGGTGGCAACGCTTCCGCCACATCACCCTCCCTCTGCTCACTCCGACCATCTACTTCGTGGTGGTCATGACCTTCATCGGCTCCTTCGGCGTCTTCGCCCAGATCTACATCATGACCGAGGGAGGGCCCGGCCAGGCGACAACGACCATCATGTATTATCTTTACAACAACGCCTTCAAGTATTTTGACATCGGCTACACCGACGTCCTGGCCATCGCCTTCTTCGTCGTCGTCTTCATCTTCATCATCATCCAGACACAACTGCAGAAGCGATGGGTGCATTATACGTAGGAGGAAAGAATGCTAGCCAAAGCGGAGGATCCTTATCAGCGGGTGTCGCACGCTTTGACCCGCACCATCATTCACATCATCCTGCTGGGTGGAGCTGCCACCATGGTGGTGCCCTTCGTGTGGATGTTGTCCACCTCTCTGAAGACGAATCTGGAAGTGTTTCGCATCCCGCCCACACTCATCCCTGTCGCTCCCCAGTGGCATAATTACGTGGAAATGTTCAAGGTTGTCTCTTATGGCCGCTGGTTTCTGAACAGCGTCATCATCACCGTCGTCCAGACAGTTCTTTACATTTTTGTAGCCTCCCTGGCCGGCTTCACCTTCGCCCGCCTGCGCTTCCCCGGCCGCGATGTCATCTTCATCCTGTACCTGGCCACGTTGATGGTGCCCAGCGAGGTGACCCTCATCCCCAAGTTCATCTTGATGAAGTAACTACACCTGATAGACACCTTCGCCGCCGTCATCCTGCCCGGGGTGTTCAACGCCTATGGGGTCTTCCTCCTGCGGCAGTTCTTCATGACCCTGCCGGAGAGCCTGGAGGAGGCGGCCATCATTGACGGGGTCTCGTATTTCAGGATCTAAATGTCAAACACCGTCATCGTTGTCCCCACCTACTGGACCTGGGGTGGTGAGCGAGCCGATGGGCCTGTTGAGGCCATCTACGACCATCCCACTCCGCTGGACGGACCGAGCACCTTGCCCCGCCTGCTGGACAGCCTGGTGAAGCTGGAGGGGCCGCCCTTCGGCGTGCTGGTGCTGACCGCCGCCGTCCACTCCGACCTGGAGGAGGCAGCCGCTCAGCGGATGGAGGCGCTCATCAGGCCCTATCGCCAGCATTTCCCCATCGTCCAGTTCGCCGCTGACGACCTGCGGTTGCTGCGGGAGCGGGTGGCGGCCGCAGGCTTCGACCCGGCGCTGGTAGCCCTGCGCAATTACGCCTCGGTGCGCAACTGCCAGCTCATCGTTCCCCACCTTCTGGACAGCGAGGTCGTTGTCGCCCTGGACGACGAGGTGGTGGAGCCGAATTACCTGCGCATCGCCACTGAGTTCGTCGGCGAGGAGCGTCCAGGCATCGGCGGCTTCTACCTCGATCGCCATGGCAACCCGCTCCTGCCCGAGGGTGAACCGACGAGCAACCCTTTCTTGGACAAGAGCATCCTCATGAACCAGGCAGCACGAACGCTGCAGGCCGTCCCTGGCCGCCTGGTGCCCACGCCGGTGGCCTACGGCGGCAACATGGTCTTTCACCGCTCGCTGTGGGAGCGGGTGTCCTTCGATCCCCACATCACCCGCGGCGAGGACATTGACTATCTGATCAACGCCCGCCTGCGTGGGCTGGGGTTCTTCTTCGATAAGAAATTGACCATCACTCACCTGCCGCCCGAAGCCTACGATGAGCCCCCCTATGCCAAACTAGCTCAGGACGTGGTGCGCTTCATCTACGAGCGGGGCAAGCTGCTGGCGGCGCGGGAGCGGCCGGAATTCGCCCCTCTCGAACCGGAGGCGCTGGACCCGTACCCGGGTCGGCTGCTGCGGGAAGACGTGGCCGATCAGGCGTTGGAGGCGTTGCAGCGCCTGGCCACGCCAAAGACGGTTATCCGCTACGGCTCGCCGGGGGAGATCGTGGCCGCGGCCGAGCGGCGGGCCCGCGAGGCGCCGCCCCGCTACTTCGAGTTTGCACGGATGTGGCCCCGGTTGCTGGAGGCCCTGGGCCGCGACCGCGCTCTGCGCGACCACTGGCGATCCCGATGGGCTGCCGACTAGCGGCAGAACCTTATCCTCCTCCCAGTAGAACATGACATGGGACAGGTAGCGGGCGTCGCCGGCGCTGTACAGGTTCAACACCACTTCCGCCCTCTCCGCCAGGCCCATTATGGCCTGGCTCAGCGCCTCGGTCAGATCGGCGGGCTCGCCAGGGGTGAAAGCGCGCGCCATGTCGCGGTCGTCATCGGGCGTGAAGCGGGACTTGGCGGCGTAGGCCAGCGGATTGCAGACGGGCAGCACATCCACCCGGCCGTGCAGGCGCACTCCCGCCAGTCGTTCCAGCAGTTCGTAGGCTGCCTGGAGCCCGCCTTTCCCCCCGCCCCAGCCGATAGTGCACCAGCGTGGCCTCCCGGCCGTTGTGGGTGACGCGGATGTAGTGAGGCTGCAAGTGCATCATCGTGTCCGGCCTAATTGTTCTCACTAGGCAAAGACTTACGAACAAGGCGACCCCGCATGGGGCCGCCCTGCGATGGCCGAGGGGTCGGATTCAAATCCTCGGAGCGTCGTTGCTCAGGTATTATCCAAACATGCGCTCTCGTGCTCCCAGTCGTCTTCCCAACGACAGGCATATTATACCACGAGGGGAAGAAATCATTCAAATGGTACTTGACACCCCCCCTCACAAAGTTATAATTAGGAACGAAGGAGATTGGCGTCAATGACGAACGGCGTCATTTTCCTGCTTAGAGGGAACTTTTGATTCCCATGACGCGTCTTTAAGACAGGCCAGGTGCAACGCACTTTTGTGGATATCTAATGGAGATGCTGCCCGGCAAAGTCAACCACCCAGCAAGAGAATCGGATGCAGCAAAGAGGATGGAACAGCCAAAACTTTGGTGGGGCCAAGCCTTTATCACTGCATCCATGGTCTTCGTGGTTCTTTTCTTCACTACTTTCGGACTTGGTCTGATCGCCTATGCCAATATCGCACTCAGCTTACCTACGCCAGACGAGTTGGGAGCCCGCACGACGGATTTCGTAAGCACCAAGATCTACGACCGGGAGGGAGGACTCCTTTACGAACTGTTTG
>CAZRSI010000266.1:0-3323 GCA_964602575.1 uncultured Anaerolineae bacterium | reverse complement strand
TCTGACTATCCGACCATCCGACCACAATCTCTTTCAGCACCTCCGCAGCTTGCTGGTCCAGGCCGGTGTAAGGCTCGTCCAGCAGCAGGACGGTGGGGTCGTGCAAAAGGGCGCGGGCTATAGACAGGCGCTGCTGCATACCGCGGGAGAAGGTACGTACCAGGTCGTGGCGGCGATGATCCAGGCCCACACGCTGGAGGAGGGCAGTAATACGCTCTTCCAGGTCGGGCACTTCATACATGCGGCCGTAAAAGCGCAAGTTCTCCTCGGCCGAGAGGTCGTCGTAGAGGAGGGTCTGATGGGAGGCCAGGCCGATGCGCCGCCGGACCTCGGCGCCCTCCTTAGCCAGATCGTAGCCAGCGACGCGCACGCTACCCTGGGTTGGCTTGGTCAGCGTGGCCAGGATGCGGATGAGGGTGGTCTTGCCCGCCCCGTTGGGCCCCACCAGGGTCATGAACTCTCCCTCGGCCACATCCAGGTCAACGCCATCCAAGGCCACCTTGCTTCCAAAGGATTTCACCAGACCCCGCACCTCAATCATCGTCCACCCGCCTTTTTCCTGGCATTTGACGTTTGACGCTTGAGGCTTGACGTTTGACGTTTGACACCTGACGCTTGACTTCACTAGGCCAGATAGCCACCGCAGTGCCTACCAGCAGAAGCCCTCCGCCAATCCATAGCCACGCCACCAGGGGATTGATCAGAATCTGGAACGTAGCTGAGCCATCCCCACTCAGGCCAGCCAGGATCACGTATAGATCTTCCTTGAGACTGGTGCGGATGGCTACCTCGGTTACCCATTGCTCGACGTTCCAGTGAAAGTTCTTCTCCGGGAACAGGGTGGCGATCCTCCGGCCACCACGGTAAACGCCCACCAGGGTGGCGAACCGATGCTTGGCTGGAGTAGCCTCAACCTCAAACTTCTCGTACTCCAAAGTGTAATCTTTGATCTCTACTCTCTCCCCCCTGGCGAGGGCCACCTGATATTCAGTCTGGTAGAGGGAGGAGCCCACAACCCCCATGACGATGATAACCATGCTCAGGTGAACCAGATAGCCACCGTAGCGCTGCCGGTTCTTGGTCATCAGCCGCTCCAGGGCCAGCAGATAGCCCTCCCCCGTCGAGCGATGACGGGCTCTCGTGCCCTGCACGAATTCCCACAGGATGTTGCTGGTCACGAAGGCGCAAATCGTGAAGGCCAACAGGGCAAAAGGCTCTCTGATACCCAAAGCAAAGATCACCACCGCGACGGCCAGGGCTACGGTGGCTGGATAGAGCAACCTTCGCAAGAGTTGCCTGGAGGAAGTCTGTCGCCAGTCCAAGAGGGGGCAGACGCCGATGAGGAATATGATGGCTAGAGCCAGGGGGGCGGAGACACGCTTGAAGAAGGGAGGCCCCAGGGCCACCTGAGTACCACGCACGATTTCGCTGATAGTGGGGAAAACCGTACCGATGAATATAGCTAAAGCCAACCCGCCAAAGAGGAGAACGCTGAGAAGAGACCCTGCCTCACGGGAGAGCAGCGACCCCAGTTCCTCTCCACTAGCCAGCTCCCGACGCCGGTAAAAAGTCAGGCCGAAGGAAACAGCCAGGACGATGGCGAGAAAAACCAGAAAATAGTAACCTACAACCGACAGGCCGAAGGCATGGACCGACTGGATAATGCCGCTCCTGGTGACGAAGGTAGCGAAGATGCAGAGGAGGAAAGTCAGGATGATCAACGCGAGGTTCCACACCTTGAACATCCCTCGCTGCTCCTGGATCATGGCCGAGTGCAGGAAGGCCGTACCTACCAGCCAGGGGATCAGCGAGGAGTTCTCCACCGGGTCCCAGCCCCAGTATCCGCCCCAACCCAGTTCCAGGTAGGACCACCAAGCTCCCATGATGATACCCAGGCCCAGGAGGAGCCAGGCGAAGAGATTCCAGCGTCGGATGCCCCGTATCCACTCCTCGCCCAACTTTCCCGTCACCAGGGCAGCGATGGCGAATGCGAAGGGGACGGTGTAGGCAGCGTAGCCGGCGAACACCACAGGAGGGTGGATGATCATCCAGAAGTTCTCCAGCAAAGGGTTCAGGCCGAAACCTTCGGCGGGCCTGAAGGGATAGGTAGCGAAGGGATTGGAAGCAAAGACCAGGAGGGAGGCAAAGAAGACTTGGCAAAAAGCGAGGACCGCCAGAACGTAGGGTTTGAGTTCCTGGTCCCATCCCTCTTCTCGGCGAGCTATGAGCGCAGAAAAGATAGTCAACAGCCACAGCCAGAGGAGGAGAGAGCCCTCCTGCCCCGCCCAGAAGGCAGAGAGAACATAGATCGTGGGTAAGTAGGTGCTGACGTGCTCGTACACATACTGAACCTGAAAATCGCGGACTAGTAGCAGGTAGAACAAGATGGCCGAAGCCAAAGTAACCAACACCGCAGTGGCCACAATCCCTTTTTGAGAGCTCCTCGTCAGCTTCGGGGACCTACGGCGGGCTCCTACGATCGAGGCTACCATAGTATAGAGAGAAATCACTAAAGCAAGCGCCAGAGCGCCATAGCCGATAGTGATCATGAAAACTTACTCCTGGACAAAATGATTCTCTCGGAGAAGAAGGGTAGCAGGCCAATCGCATTGGCCGTCTTGGCGGATGACGCCCAACGCGGTTGGGCTACTACCCTGATCACTGATCACTGATTACTGATTACTGACTCCGCTGTGGCCGTTGCCGCCTCCTCGTACTTGGAGGGGCACTTGAGGAGCAAATTGCTGGCTTCAAAGGAACCCTCTCCGACGTATTTGCCTTCGACGATGGCCTCCGCGCCATCCCGCAGCATATCGGGGCGGGGGCCTTTGTAGGTCACGGCCAGGCTCCCGCTGTCGTCGGCGATCTCGAACCTGAGCAATAGTTCTTGAGCGTTCCACTCGATGGAGTCTTCCACGACAGTCCCAGCGACTCTCACTGGGCGTTCCGAGGGGCCCTGGGCCTTCACTTCCTCCACGGTCAGATAATAGGCCGTCGAGCCGCCGATGCTGCTGACGATTAGATAGCCCACCGTTAGCACAATGACAGCTCCGCCTATAAAGAACTTGCCTCGCGCTTTAAGTGTAGTCATTGATTATCCTCTTGGCTCTTTTCACACAGAGACTATAGCACAAAAGCAGCTTGCTGTCAATTCAACAGAGATCAGTGGCCTGCGCAGCAGGTCGGGGGGTGGGGGGTGTTCCCCAATATCCCCTCTTCTCATCGCCAGTGTGGGGCATTGGCCCGGTCATCCCTGTCCTGAGGGGGCAAAAGTGGGGTTGAGGGGGTATCCCTCAAGCTCCCCAGGCTTCGCTGCGCAAGCC
>CAZRSI010000265.1:0-3324 GCA_964602575.1 uncultured Anaerolineae bacterium | reverse complement strand
TGGCCTACTCAGGCGGACTGGACACCTCGGTGATTCTGGCCTGGCTGAAGGAGCACTACGGTTGCGAGGTGATAACCTTCACCGCCGACCTGGGCCAGGGAGAGGAGTTGGAGGGGTTGGAGGAGAAGGCCCTCGCCACGGGAGCCAGCAAGGCCTACATTGAGGACCTGCGCGAGGAGTTCCTGATGGAGTATGCCTTCCCCACCATGATGGCTGGAGCTATCTACGAGCGGCAGTATCTGCTGGGCACATCCTTTGCCCGCCCGCTCATCGCCAAACGGCAGGTGGAAATCGCCGAGCTGGAGGGAGCCGACGCCGTGGCTCATGGCTGCACTGGTAAGGGCAACGATCAAGTGCGCTTCGAGCTGACCTATAAGGCGCTTAATCCACGGCTGAAGGTGATAGCCCCCTGGCGGGAGTGGGACATCCGCTCGCGGGAGGATGCGCTGGCCTACGCCGCAGCGCACGACATACCGGTGGCGGCCACCGAACGCTCCATCTACAGCCGTGACCGCAACATTTGGCATTTGAGTCATGAGGGAGGCATCCTGGAAGACCCCTGGCGAGAGCCGGAGGAGGATATGTTTGTGCTCACCGTGGCCCCCGAGGCTGCCCCCGACGAGCCGCTCTACCTGGAGATCGACTTCAAGGAGGGCATCCCCAAGCGCATTGATGGCGTGGCCTACGGCCCGGTGGAGCTGCTGACCCGGCTGAACGAGCTGGGCGGCGCGCACGGCGTGGGGCGGGCGGACCTGGTGGAGAACCGCCTGGTGGGGGTGAAATCGCGCGGGGTGTACGAGACCCCCGGCGGTACTATCCTTTACACCGCCCATCGCGCCCTGGAGAGCATCTGTCTCGACAGGGAAACGCTGCACTACAAGGACGTCGTCGCCCAGCGCTACGCTGAGCTGGTCTACTACGGACTCTGGTTCACGCCGCTGCGAGAGGCGCTGGACGCCTTCGTGCGCAAGACACAGGAGACCGTCACCGGCACAGTGCGGGTCAAGCTGTACAAGGGCAGTTGCACGGTCGTCGGACGCAAGTCGCCCTACAGCCTCTATCGTGAAGACTACGCCACCTTCGGCGAGGAGGACGTCTACAACCAGGCCGACGCCGAGGGCTTCATTAATCTCTTCGGCCTGCCGCTCAAGGTCAAGGCGCTGCTGGACATCGAGGGGTTGGGAGTCTCCAGCTATCGCGCACCCGACTACAGCAAGTTCAAGCGGGACTGAGGAGAGTTCCGAGTTGCGCAGCCCATCGCTTGTATAAGCAATCGAGTTGCCAATCTCTGCCACAGGGTGTATCATTAACCTGGGAGGGATAGAGCTACACAAACCCAAAATTCATGAAGCGAGGAGGTAAAACGATGGGAGAGTGCAGGGATGTCTTGGATAGGTCGTCTCGGGGGCTGAGCGATGAGATACTGGAGAACCTGGCCGACAGAGAGCTCATCGGAGAGGACGAAGGCGGATTCTTCCTGTACACTACATCTCCGAGGGTGTCAAGGTCTATTTCGAAGAAGCCTAACATGAAAGTAGCACGGCGCTCCGGCGCGTGGGATGACGAGGGGAAACGATGAAATTCTTGGTGGGCCTAGGTTCCTTCGGCAATTAGAGGGCAAAGGACAAGCATCAGCGATTAAAAGGTGAATAATGCTTGTACTTGAGCGAGGGTAGATTCTTCGGGGTTCAAGGTGGGCAGCCCTTCAGCCTTGGCGACGCGCAACAAGCGCCTATCAGCGGCGACAAGGACCACTTGGGCGCCCACGATCGCCACGAACAGCCTCAGCTTGCGGGCCATACGCAGATGCAACGCGTCGGTGGCGTTCAGGCTATGCCGGAGGATGAACGGGATAGATTCGCGCGCATCTTCGGTATCGGTCTTCAACAAGTGCAATTGCTCAAAATCTATGCTCAGTTGTTGTAGGATACGCTCAAATTCATCTGACGAAAACTTTCCCTCATTGTGCTTCCGTTTGAGGGCCGCAGTGCTTTCCGTCAGGGTCCAGATGGTAGTAACAATCTGGCCGGGCTTTGCCAAATGTAAGAGAGCAGTTACGTTGTCGGCCCCAGGCTCGCCAGAGTAATGTTTGATGAACGCACTGGCATCGAGGTAGAAAATGTTCAGGGTCATTCTTCACGCATCTGGACTATCAGATCGGAAAGCTTCTCGTCAGGTGCCATGCTGCGGGATACGATCTGGCGTATCTCCTCGATGGAAGCTCGCTCCAGAGACTGATCTTCCATACCCAGCGCGCAGCGCATAGCTTCAGCAATGCCATAGTGACTGGCTGGTTCAATGACTCCCCAGGCCAGCAGCAAGCTGATAACATCTGGCTCCTGCTTCTCTTCTGTTATCACAGTGGGCATCGGTTGAACAACTGCGCTCATGCTACTTCTCCTTTTATTTAAATTGTACCATCAACACTGCGAAAAGTCAACCTCAACGAGGGGAGGTGTATTTCAGGGTCAGCTTGCCCCAGGACTGAAATGCACCTTACGAGGAGTTCTAGGGCAATTACATTCTTTGAGTTGGGCTAACATCGCCTGGAATGACGAGGAGGAAAGATGAAACTGTGGGGCGGAAGGTTCGAGGGAACCCCTGATGACCTCATGGAGCGCTTCAACGCCTCCATCAGCTTCGATTGGCGGCTGTGGGCGGCGGATATCGAGGGTAGCATGGCCTACGCCAGGGCGCTGGAGCGCGCCGGGCTGCTCTCCGCCGAGGAGCGGGAGCAGCTCATCCAAGGTCTAGAAGCGATAGCGCGGGAGTTCGAGGCCAGCCAGTTCGAGATCAGGCCCTCAGACGAGGACATCCACACCGCCGTCGAGCGGCGGTTGACGGAGATAGTAGGCCGAGTAGCGGGGAAGCTGCACACCGGGCGCAGCCGCAACGATCAGGTGGCCACCGATCTGCGGCTCTACCTGATGGGGGAGATACCGGACCTGCGCCAGAGGCTCAACGAATTGCAAGAGGCCATCGTCAACAAAGCGGAGCGGCATCTCGATGTCAGCATGCCCGGCTACACGCACCTGCAGCGGGCGCAGCCGGTGCTGTTCAGCCACTGGATGATGAGCTACTTCTGGATGCTGCAGCGGGATCGGGAGCGGCTGGATGACCTGGAGGAGCGGGTTGCCGTGCTGCCGCTGGGCGCGGGCGCGCTGGCCGGCCATGCCCTGGGCATTGACCGCCACTTCCTGGCCGCCGAACTGGGCTTCCGCGCGGTCTGCGAGAACAGCATGGACGCCGTATCGGACCGCGACTTCGCGGCTGAGTTCCTGTTCTGGGCCGCGCTGCTGCAAACCCACCTCAGCCGCCTGGCCG
>CAZRSI010000264.1:0-3327 GCA_964602575.1 uncultured Anaerolineae bacterium | reverse complement strand
GCTCGCTGTCAAATCAGAACAGGCTATGCTGATAGCTTACCTCACCATCAATCCATTGCGCGGCTACCCGAGGCAACGCAGCCAAGGGGCCTTGCCGTACGGTACAGGCAGGCAAAGAGTCGAGAAAGGCCTGCCCATACGACTTGGTTTGAATACGCCTGTCCAGGATCACTACCACGCCCCGGTCGGTCTTACTCCTGATAAGCCGACCGAAACCCTGACGAAAACGTAGGATGGCTTCCGGCAGGGCATATTGTGTAAAGGGCTCATCGAAGGTCTCGCTGCGGGCAGCGAAAATGGGATCGCTGGGCACGGAGAAGGGCAACCTGGTGATCACCAAACAGCTCAACGCCTCGCCTACCACGTCTATGCCCTCCCAGAAGCTGCGAGTTCCCAATAGGACTGCCCGGGGGGTGGTCCGAAAACTCTCCAAGAGCTGATTGCGGGAGGTGCCAGCCCCCTGGGTGTAGACCACAATCTCCTCTTCCGCCAAAGGACGAGTGATGGCCTTGGAGGTGTTCCTCAGCTGGCTGTATGAGGTGAAGAGCACCAAGGTCCGCCCTCGAGTGGCCCGGCAGAGATCAATGAGGGCTTGCTCCACCGTCCTCTGGTAGTACGGTTGGTAGGGCTCAGGAATGTCGGTAGGCAAATACAACAGGGTGGAACTGGCATAGTCAAAGGGTGAGCCAACAGCGACTTCTTCGGCCTCCCATGCATTCAGGCGCTCCCGGATGAAATCGAATTCGCCTCCGGTACGCAAAGTGGCTGAGGTGATGATCACACACTCCTTGGGCATGAAGAGGTGCTTCCGCACCAGAGGCCCCACGTGAAGAGGAGCAGCATGCAAGGATATCTCCTCATTCTGAGCGCTGACCTCGGCCCAATAGATGCCCGAAGGCGATGGTTGGGCGATAAGGGCATTCATCTGCTCATGTAGTTCTCTAGTGCGGTTGATATAACTGAGCAATTCCTGCAGCAGATCATCCTGCTCAGGAACCTCGTACTGGTCCAAGCCCAACAACCCACTCGACAGGCGCTCGAGCCCCTCACCGATACGACGCAGATGCAGGCTTAGATTGTCCCAGGCGATCTCCACGTTGGCCCAGGCGGGCTGCACACGGATGCCTCCCGTCAGGCGGATCGTTTGATTATACGGGCCACTGTCTCGGCCATACTCTTCCAGGAAGGACTCCAGCCTGTTGAAGAATTGGTAGAGGAGCCGGCGGGCGGTCTCCACTTCTCGGTGCAGATCGTTGACGCGATGTTCCAACCTTTCCTGTACATCTTTCGGCACCTTGCCGCGGCAGCGGCGCAGAAGTTCCGCCAGGAATCCCACTGGCTGCCCTTTGCCCAAATCGTGACTCAACCCATTCAGCAGCCGCTCCATTTGTTGCCGGTTCACAGCGAAGCTCAGTTGACGGGTGGTACTTGCCTCCAGATGGTGGGCCTCGTCCACGATGAGGTACCGATAATCGGGTAAAACACGGTTCTCCACAGCCACATCCGAGAGGAGCAGAGCGTGGTTGACCACGATGAGGTGAGCCCGTTCCGCTTCGCGGCGAGCTCTATAGAAGAAGCACCTATTCCTTTCTCGGTAACGACACCGATCGGCCAGACAGGTCTCGGCATCGGCGCAGATCCGACTCCAAAGAGCCTGCTCTTTAGAATCGGGCAGGAAGAGCTCAGCCTGATCGCCGGTCATGGTACTAGGCAGCCAGACCAGGATCTTGGCCAGCAGCCGCATTTCCTCGACCGACGAAGGTCCACTATGGCGAAAAGCGGCCAGCCGACGCAGGCAAATATAGTTGCTACGCCCCTTGAGAAGGGCCGCCTTAAACTCAAAAGGCAGGATACGCTGCAGGTCGGGGATGTCTTTCCCATAGAGCTGATCCTGCAAATTGATGGTGTTGGTGGAGATGACCACACGCTCCCCGTTTTGGACGGCAAAATGGACCGCTGGTATAAGATAAGCCAGGCTTTTCCCCACACCCGTTCCTGCCTCCACCAGCAGGTGCTGGCTCTCATTGAAGGCCCTGGCCACAACCTTCAGCATCTCCACCTGTTGAGGACGATGCTCGTAACCAGGAAACTTCTGGGCGAACAGTCCTCCTTCTTCCAGCATAGCCGCCAGAGCCTCCACATCCAGAGGTTTTCGTTCGGAAGATGGCTGCAGGGGAGGCGTGTCCTCCCTGGCGAAAAGGCTCAACGAACCCTCACCATCTAGGGTGCCTTTAGCCAACAATCGCTGGCCGATACTGCCGGCGAAAGCCGAGCGGGCTTTGTCGCGCTCCAGGTCGCGGAAGACCTGCCGGAGGGGCCAGTCCACTTGAGCTGCCAGCCGGTTGATTTCCTGAATGACGCTCAAATCCAGCCTCGATGCCTGTTCCACCAAGGCCAAGAAGAGGTCCTTGGTCGCCAATGCATCTTCCAGGGCGCGGTGCCGTGTTGGAAACTGGATGCCGAGCGCTTCCGCCAGTTTCCCCAGGCTATACCGAGCGACGTGGGGCAAGAGGATGCTGGCCAGCTCGAAGGTATCAATGGCCAGATTACTCAAGAAGAGGCCCTGACGCTTGAGGAAGGCCAGGTCGAATGAGATACTATGGCCTACAATGGGGTAGTCTTTGACAAAGCTTACCAGGGTCCTGGTGAGGGAACGCAAGGGTGGAGCAGCGTCTACCTCCTCCTGGGTGATGCCCGTCAATTGCTGAATCCGGTAGGGGATGGGCCTCTGGGGGTTCACCAGACTGGACCACGTTTCCAAAACTTTCTTACCGCGAAACTTCACCATCCCGATCTCGGTGATGGCATCGTGTTCAGGGTTCAGTCCGGTTGTTTCCAAATCCAAAGCAACATAGATGCGGTTCATGTCCTAAATTATACTACAAAACAGCTTTAGGGGAAACCTGCTGCGCAGGCCCGTTGCCGCGCTGCCTCGAACAGGACAATGCTGGCGGCCACAGCGGCATTTAGCGACTCCGCCCCGCCGTGCATGGGGATGGTGATAGTGACTGTTGCCAGCTCCCTCGCCTCCTGGCTGGGTCCGTGGGCCTCGCCACCGATGATCAAGGCCGAAGGCTTGGTCCAATCCACCTCGTAGTAACACTTCCCGCCTCGCACGTCGGCCAACAGTATCTCAACCCCAGCCAATGCCTCAGCGATTTGCGTCCAACTCAAGATGCTAATAGGCAAGTGGAAGTGAGCGCCCATAGCTCCTCGCACCACCTTGGGATTGTAGTGATCTACAGTCTTCGGGGACAGAATAGCCAGCCCCACCCCTGCTGCCTCGGCTGAGCGAAGGATGGTGCCCAGGTTGCCTGGGTCGCGCAG
>CAZRSI010000263.1:1703-3340 GCA_964602575.1 uncultured Anaerolineae bacterium | reverse complement strand
TAGACTACTAGATCATCGAGGATATCGTGTATTGTCCCTCGCTCGAACATCTTCCCTCCTTCGGCCTAAAGATCCTGAGGGTTTCGGAAACCCTCAGGGTCTTTCTAGAAATCCAAATAGCCCTCAGATACCAGAAGCTCCGCGTTGAGGATGGCCGCTCCAGCCGCGCCCCGGATGGTGTTATGGCCCAGGACAAGGAACCTGTAATCCAAAACAGGGCACTCTCGCACCCGTCCCACCACTACACTCATACCTCCACCCTCATCGCGGTCGAGACGGGGCTGAGGGCGATCCACCTCCTCGCGCACCACGATGGGGTGTTCCGGCGCACTGGGCAGACCCAAACCATGAAGGGGGCCCCGGAAGCTCTGCAGCGCTTCTACCACCTCCTCGCGACTGGCCTCTCGCCCCAACTTCACCGAGACGGCTTCCAGGTGTCCCTCCCGCGTGCTCACGCGGTTGCACTGTGCGCTGATGGCTATCTCGGCTTCCTTAACGGCCTCGCCCTCCAACTGCCCCAGCAGCTTAAGGGACTCCTTCTCCACCTTCTCCTCTTCGCCTGCGATGTAGGGAATGACGTTGTCCAGGATGTCCAGGGAGGGGACGCCAGGATAACCGGCCCCGGAGAGGGCCTGCATGGTTACCACATTCAGCGCAGTGATCCCGAACCGATCCCAGAGGGGTTTCAGGGCCAGCACCAGTTGCGCGGTGGAGCAGTTAGGATTAGTGACGATGAAACCGTCCCAGCCCCGCTTCCGCCGCTGGACCTCGATTAGGGACAGGTGATCGGGGTTTACCTCAGGCACCAGCAGGGGCACGTCGGCGTCCAGGCGGTGGTTGCGAGCGTTGCTGGAGACGGCGTAACCCGCAGCGGCGAAATCCTCCTCGACGCCTCCTGCTACGCTAGCCGGCAGGGCGCTGAACACCAGCCGGCAGTCCAGGTCTGGCTCACACTCCTGAACGACCATCTCCTGGACAAGAGCGGGCATTTGCTCCGATACAACCCAGCGGCAAGCATCCCCATAATGCATCCCTACCGACCGTTCCGAGGCTGCCAGGGCAGAGATCTCGAACCAGGGGTGATCGGCCAGCAGTTGCACAAACCGCTGCCCCACCATTCCTGTGGCTCCCAAAATGCCGACTTTGATTTTGTCCATAATCCTTCCTCAAAATCTTGGTGAGCGAAGGTCTCCGACCGATCCCTTCCGCCTTCGGTCAGAGACCTCAGCGATCAGAAGAGGCCCCTCTTTCCTCCAACCCTTCGGTTGGAATCCCGGGGCTTTCCAAGGGGGACGTGCTCCTCAGCCCATGCCTGGTACTCATCTCGCCCAGTAATCTGGATTTCTGATAAGCAGCCCACACGGCCTTGGAGATGATGGTTCGTAATCTCCCCTTCTCCAACTGGTAAATGGCCTCGGCGCTGGTGCCCCCTGGTGAGGTGACCATATTGCGCAACTCGGCCAGGTGCCTCCCGGACTCTCTGGCGAAAAGCGCCGACCCCAGCACTGTCTGGATAACCAGTTTTCTGGCCACCCGTCTGGAGAAGCCAAGGTGCACAGCGGCTTCGACCAGCGCCTCCATCATCAGGAACACATAGGTGGGGCCGGTGCCACTGACAGCAGTGGCCATATCCAGGG
>CAZRSI010000263.1:0-1603 GCA_964602575.1 uncultured Anaerolineae bacterium | reverse complement strand
GATGCCTTTGATCATCGCCTCGGCCATGGTGCCGCTGCCGATAAAAGCTAAGGTTGTGTTGTTTAGCATTCTCCTCTCTCCAATTCAAACTCCTGGTGGATATATCGCACCGCGTTCTCCATATCTTCCTCGTCTACGACGAAGGAGATGTTGTACTCGGAGGAACCCTGGGCGATGGAAATGATGTTGATGCTGCGTTTCCCCAGGGCGCCGAAGATCTTGGCCGCTATCCCTGGCGTGCCTTTCATCCCCGCACCAACGACAGCTACAATGGCCACATTGTCTTGGGCCCAGATGCGGTCCACGTTGCGGCGAGCTAGCTCCAACTCGAAAGCCGACTCTAAAGCTCTGAGGGCTCGTTCCACTGCTTCTTGTCGAATCACGAAGCAGATGTTCTGCTCCGAGGAGGATTGGGAGATCATCAACACGCTGATGCCCTCCTGGGCCACGGCGGTAAAGACCTTGGCGGCAATACCCGGCACCCCCAGCATACCCCTTCCCTCCACTGTGACCAAGCTCAGGCCTTTGATAGAAGTAATCCCTTTCACTGTAAACTTGCTGGGCTTGGGTTCGGCAACGATTAGGGTGCCATCCCCCTCTTCCTCCCCCCTGCCAGCGGGGAGGATAGAGGGTGGGTTGAAGGTGTTGAGGATGCGCAATGGTATGCCCTGTTCCACCGCGGGTAGGATGGTCTTGGGATGGAGCACTTTGGCTCCGAAGTAGGAGAGTTCCGCCGCCTCGGCGTAGGATATCTCGGGCAGGGTGCGGGCCTCCGGAACTATGCGCGGGTCGGCGGTCATCACCCCGTCCACGTCAGTCCAGATCCACACCTCGTCGCTGTCCAGGCAAGCGCCCAGGATGGCTGCTGTGTAGTCGCTCCCGCCGCGCCCCAGGGTTGTGATCACCCCCTCTTCAGTAGCAGCGATGAAGCCCGTCACCACAGGCGTCACTCCTTCGACCAGGAGGGGCAAGATCCGGGCCTGGGCAGCTTCTCTCGTCGCATCCATGAGGGGCGTAGCTGAGCCGTGGTGACCATTGGTGATAATCACCTCCGTCGCCTCCACTGCCGTGGCCCTTTCCCCTCTGTCCCGCAGAGCGGCAGCGAAGATGCGTGCCATTATCCTCTCTCCCAGGGAGGCCACGGCATCGGAGCCTCGCGCTGTGAGCTCTCCCAAGATGTGAATACTGTTACAAAGGTTCTCAAAATCAGTCAGAAGTCGTTCGATCTCCTCCATCAACTGAAGTCGAACTTCCTCGCTGCTAATGACCTCAGTCATGGCCAGGCGATGCCGGTCTGAGAGGTGCCATCGTGCCCGCCGGAAGGTCTCAGCATCCCCTTGGGCCGCAGAGGTGGCTGCAGAGAGCAAGGTATCGGTCACTCCGCTCATGGCCGAAACCACCACCACGACCTGCCCCTTGTCCTTCAGGGTTTGAATGACGATGTCCACCGCTCTTTTAATGGCTTCTCCATCGCCAAGGGAGGTCCCGCCGAATTTCATCACGATCATGGTTATACCTCTTTCCTCCACTGATAATGACGCGAAGCCGTCTATCCTTATGACAGACGGCTTCGTCGCTGGAACTGCGATGTCCAAGCTTTTAT
>CAZRSI010000262.1:0-3351 GCA_964602575.1 uncultured Anaerolineae bacterium | reverse complement strand
CGTCCTCCGGCTCCCTCTTCGCTGACTTTATTTTACCACAATTTCATGTTGGAGGAGGCCATGAGCGGGAAATACATCATCGCCCATGATGTGGGAACGCGAGGCAGCAAGGCAGTACTCACTGACCCTCAAGGATGGGTTCTCGGCAGCGCTGTTGAGAGCTACCAGGTGCAATATCCTCACCCCCACTGGGCTGAGCAGGAACCGGAAGACTGGTGGCAGGCCGTCACCAGCAGCACGCAGCGCCTTCTGGCCGAGTGCCAGGTGGCACCTAAGGACATCCTGTGCATGATCTTCTCCACCCAGATGCTGGGGATCGTCCCGGTTGACGCCGAGGGAACCCCCTTGCGGCCAGGCATCATCTGGCTGGACGGTCGGGCAGGCCCGCAGGCCCAGCAACTGATGCGTAAGCTCATTCACCCCAGGATATTCGCCGCCGTCGCTGGGGCCGAGGCCACGGGTAAAGACGTGTTGCCCAAGCTGATGTGGCTCCAGCAGAACGAGCCCGACCTGGTGGCCCGGACTCATAAATTCCTCGATGTCAATGGCTACTTGGTTTATCGCTCCACCGGCCGTATGGTGGTCGATTGGACCGCAGCATCGGTCATCGGCGTATTCAATCTCAAGAGCAAGAAGTGGGACGATTTTCTCATCTGGTTCCTGGGAGTGCCAAAGGACAAGTTACCCCACCTCCTGCCTTCCACCGAAAAAGTGGGTGGATTGACAGCCAGCGCAGCTCGCGACTTCGGCCTGCTGGAGGGCACGCCCATTATTTGCGGGGCCGGCGATGCTCCAGCGGCGGCTGTGGGCTCAGGCGCCGTGGGGGAGGGCGAAGGGCACATCTACCTGGGCACCTCCGGCTGGGTGGGGGTGGTCACCGAGAAGTCGCCCACCGGCCGACACGGCGTGGCCACCATCCAGTCGGCCGATCCCACCAAGTGCTTCCTCATCGCCGAGACGCAGACAGCAGGTATCTGCCTGCAATGGATCGCCGACCAGTTCTACCGCGGAGAGCAGAGCGATCCAGCGGTGGAAAACGTCTTCGCGCTAATGGACGCAGCCGTGCAGGAGGTCCAAGCCGGTGCAGGGCGAACCATCTTCACCCCCTGGATGTACGGGGAGCGGAGCCCCGTGTCGGATGTCTACGTTCGTTCCACCTTCTTGAACCTGAGCGTAGACCACCAGCGCGAGCACATGCTGCGGGCGGTGTATGAGGGCGTGGCCTACAACCTGCGCTGGATTCTGGAGATCATGAGCCGCAAGTTCGGCTGGCAACAGGAGGCCATCCCCATCATCGGCGGGGGCGCGAGAAGCCACGCCTGGCTGCAGATCATCGCCGACGTGACGGGCAAACGAGTGGAAACAGTGACCCATCCCCTGCAAGCCGGAGCTATTGGTGCAGCCCTCACCGCCGCCGTTGGACTGGGCGTTTACCCCGATTTCGAGGCCCTGAAGGAGGTGATCCAAGTAACTCACACCTTCGAACCCAGGGCAGAGAACGCTTCGCTCTACGATGAACTCTTCGACGCTTACAAGAAGGTGTATCGGGCGCTGAAGGGAATTTATCGGCAATTGAATAGTGGCTCTCGGTGACACAGATTGGACGTGAAACGTCAAACGTCAGCCCCTCACATTTTACGTTTCACGTTTTACGTACGAGATAGTTGAATGAAGGAGAAAACCGATGACTAAAACCGCCGTGGATGTACAACCGGTTACCACCCCAGATGACCTCAAGCGCTTCATCAGGTTCCCCTGGCGTATCTACGCCAACGACCCCTACTGGGTCCCTCCCCTCATCAGCGAGATCGAGAAAAGACTCGATACCCAGCGCAATCCCTTTTGGGAATACGCCGAACGGGAGTTATTCTTGGCCCGTCGGAACGGCGAGGTGGTAGGCACCATTGCGGCCATTGTGAACCACCAACACAACCACCAGCTAAACGACCGAACGGGCTTCTTCGGCTTTTTCGAGGCCATCAACGATCACCAGGTGGCCGAAGCCTTGATCGCCGCCGCCTCCGAGTGGCTGCGGAAACGGGGGATGGACTGCATACGAGGCCCTGTCAACGGGGCGCCGACCGACGAGGTGGGGATACAGATAGCTGGCTATGACAGGCGGCCATCTATCTGGGAGGGACATACCCCTCCTTACTATCGGGGGTTGATCGAGCGGTTGGGCTTTCGGAAATACGACGACTACTTGGCCTACGAGTTCTGGTTCAAAGATATCAACTGGGACCTGTGCAACCTTCCGCCGAAATTCCTGCGTGTAGCCGAAAAAGTGCGCAGCAGGACAGCAGTCAAGGTCCGTAAAATAGACATGAGCCAATGGGATGCGGAGGTAGCTAAGGTTCACTATCTCTACAACGTGGCCTTTCGCACCATACCAGGCCACACTGACATGAGTCTGGAGAAATTCGCCAATATGGCCGCTTCCCTGCGTCCGTTTATCGACCCCAATCTGGTGGTCATCGCCGAAGTTGAGGGTCAGCCGGTGGGCTTTGCCGTGGCCCTGATGGACCTCAATGAAGCACTATGTCACTTCAGGAGCGGCAAGCTTTACCCCTGGGATCTGATCAGGCTGAACTGGCACATGGGGCGTATTCGCACCGCCTGTGGCAAGATGCTCGGCATCCTGCCCGAGTACCGTATCCGGGGTCTGGAGATCTTACTGGCCCTAGAGCTTGGCCGGCATATCTTAAGGAAGGGTTATGAACGGGTGGATATTTCATTGCTGCAGGAAAAGAACACCTTAATCAACCGTTTTATCCAACGTGTGGGCGCGAAGCCGTATCTGGTCTACCGGGTCTACGAAAAGCCTCTATGACCCTGCCTGATATGGAATATGAAGTAGAGTTCCCGCCAGTTCCCCTGAATTCCTGTGAAGCATAAGGCTCGGGGGAACCCTGGGGAACTCGTAGGATTCTTGCTGTGAGCAAGCATGAGACTTCCATTCATCCGCGCCAGGTGTTGTTTCCCTTGGGTCTGGGCACGGCCCTCTCCCTCATGGGAGATGGGACATTGTACACGGTGTTGCCCACCCACACCGCCGACGCCGGCATCGCCCTGAGCAGCGTGGGGATCATCCTGGGGGTCAATCGGGCGGTGCGGCTTCTTCTCAATGGCCCGGCGGGGCTGGCCTACGATCGGTTCCCAAGGCGGTGGCTGTTCGTGCCGGCGCTGTTCATTGGTGCCATCTCCACCGCGGTGTATGCCGCCACCCATGGCTTCTGGCCTCTGCTGGTCGGGCGGCTGCTGTGGGGACTGGCATGGTCGGGCATCTGGGTGGGCGGAGCAACAATCATCCTGGACGTGACGACGGGGCAGGACCGCGGGCGCTGGACAGGG
>CAZRSI010000261.1:0-3442 GCA_964602575.1 uncultured Anaerolineae bacterium | reverse complement strand
TTGGTCGCGCCGCGCACCTCACCTTCGTCAAACTTGTCCAGAAGCTGTACCGTCGTGTCCAGGCGTGGCTGGGTATAGTAATCCACCTCGGCCGGTCGCAACCGCGCGATGTGCTGCTCCAGGTCCAGTTCCTCCACCAGGTATGTCTGCCCCTCGTGCAGGTAGACGGCACCCGGATGCACCATCCAATGTGCGCTGGCCTGGTCTACTTGTCCAATGGTGGTCCATCCGTTGCCGCCCCACACCTGTAGCAGCACCGTCTCGGACGAGGCACTCCGCAGCGAGATGTCCTGAGCCGGATACTGGTCTGCCATCCAGAAGTATTTGCCACCGGAGCGGTGTAGCACCCCGGCCTCGTGCAGGAACTGGAGAAACTCCACCACCCTTGCCCCTTCGACGCGGCCAAAACCTTCACCCTCCTGGAATGGCAGTTCGAAGGCCGCGCAGCGCAGGTGCCCCAGCAGGATGAGCAGGTTGTCGGGATTGATGAGAGCCTGCTCCGGAGAGCGCTCGAAAAAGTAGTCGGGGTGACGGGCCAGGAACTGATCCAGCGGGCTGGCCGAGGCAACCAGGGCTGCCAGCGATGCTTCGTTTTTGCGCCCGGCGCGGCCGGCCTGTTGCCAGGTGCCAGCGATAGTGCCCGGATACCCGGTCAAGATAGCTGCGCCCAGGCTGCCGATGTCTATCCCCAGTTCCAAGGCATTGGTGGCCACCACCGTGCGCACTTTCCCCTCGCGCAACCCGCGTTCGATCTCACGACGATGGCGCGGTAAGTAGCCGCTGCGATAGGCGCGTATTTCGCTCCTTTGATGGGCGAAGGTCTCCGATCGAGCCCCTGCCCAGCTTCGTCGCAGGTAACTGAGGATCAATTCCACCGTCCGTCGTGCTCGGGCGAAGACGATGGTTTGCACGCCGTGCTGCAACAGGTCACTTGCCAGGCGGACGCTTTCCAGCAGCGCGCTGCGCCGGAGGCCCAGGTCGCGGTTCACCACAGGTGGATTGTAGATCAGGAAATGCCTGGGGCCTCGGGCTGCGCCATCGTCGTCCACCAGCACCACCGGCTCCTCGATCAGTCGTTCGGCCAGCTCAACAGGGTTGGCAATGGTCGCTGAGGTCAGGATGAATTGGGGTGATGAGCCGTAGAAGCGGGCGATGCGCTTCAGGCGTCGCAGGACGTTGGCCACGTGCGAGCCGAACACTCCGCGATAGGCGTGCATCTCATCTATGACCACGAACTGCAGGTTTCCGAAGAACTCGGCCCACAGGGTGTGGTGGGGCAGCACCCCCACGTGCAACATGTCGGGGTTGCTGATGACCAGTCGCGCCGTGGCGCGAATGGCAGGGCGCGCCTCGGCCGATGTGTCACCGTCGTAAGTAGCAGCGCGAATAGCTGAAGACAGAGCACTGGAGACTGATAACTGCTCACTGATTACTGACAACTGATCCTGGGCCAGGGCTTTGGTGGGAAAGAGGTACAGGGCGCGGGCCTGCGGATGGCGGAGCAATCGGTCGAGGACAGGCAGGTTATAGCAAAGGGTTTTGCCGCTGGCTGTGCCGGTGACGACCACCACGTGTTGGCCAGCTTGCGCGTGTCGCCAAGCCGCCGCCTGGTGGGTGTAGAGCGCACTGATCCCCTGAGCGTGCAGGGCATCAGCCAGCGCGGGATGGAGGTCATCAGGAAATGGCACAAACCGCGCCGGCTGTGGGGGGAAGGTCCGCCATGCGACGATGTTCAGGGCGATGCTTGGGTCAGCGCGCCAGGTACTCAAAAGGACAGGAAGGGACACAGGTGATCCTCATGCTCTGGCGTGGAACGCCAGGAAATCATGGTGAGCGAGCGGGCACTGGAACGAAGACAAAGGGGCAGAAGTTCACAAGGCGAGCGTTTGTGGTTCGTGCATATTTGATCTAAGCAAACTCATACACTGGGACTTGAATCACACGCTTGGGTTGCCTTCGTGCCCAGATCATCCGTTGCAGGCGCTCTACCGTGTCAGGTGAGAACAACTGCTCGCCTGTCTCTACATTCACCCGTGCAGGAACGTTCTCGATGACAATGAGTTGTCCATTCACCTCAAGCGTGTAGGTAACTTTGCGCTCCACCAGTGTTTCTTTCCACTGATAACTCTTCATAATCACGTTCTCCTCACTCTAAAGTCAATCCATCGGGCTGGGTCCGGTTCATACAGGGTGATGATTTTCACCAAAGGGCGAGACGGATAACTGCATTGAATATGCAAAGGTCTACCCGTCTGTGTAAAACCAAGGACTAAGCAACTCGGACCATACTTGTCTTCAGGATAGTCTTCGATAATCTCACCGTTAGCAATCGTCTCTTGCAGTTCCTGTAAGCTGATTTCGCGAAGGATGCTCTGATCAACCGCATGTTTTGAAAACTCATATAGTCCTGCTTGGATCTTAGCGCGTATTTGCTCGATCATAATGCTACGATGCTTCTAGTGGCACACTTTGGAAGCCACGGGTGTTTTATCGCCCAGGTGTGCGCGCTTTGTCTGCACCACCCTCCATAGATTATACTCGCTGATGCCTGGCCCAGCAAATGGCCTGCATCTCTGGGCTCCAATATCCCTTGTTGTGTTGCTATCCCTGAACACGTGGCCGGAGCAACGCTGTCATCGCCAACCCGGCTACAAACAACCCGGTGCAGAGTAAGTAGGCTCCCCCCAACCCAACCCACGGGATCAAAGCGTAGGCCGCCGGCGGGCCGATGGCGCTGCCCAGGTCGCCGGCTGTGTGCAGCAGACCTATGGCCCGCCCCCGCTGGGCTTGGCTGACCACGTCGCCGGTGAGGGCCGTGACCAGGGCCTGCACGCTTCCCCCTGCTATAGCGGCCAGCAGTATGCCAGCCAGGATGGCAACGGGCCCACCCCAGGCCACCAACGCCATGCCTATAGCCCCAACAGCCAACCCACAGGCGGCTACCCCCCAGCGGCTGCCCAGCCAGTCCGACGCTGTCCCTGCCAGCGGGGCGGACGCCATGCTTAGAAGCGTCCGCCCGGCCATGAGCGCGCCGGTCAGCGTAGCCACACCCAAGATCAAGCTGGCGGATGCCAGCCACTCTTGTGCCAACAGCCCCATGGTGGCAGCGAGAACGCCAGCGGTGACGAAGCGATTTATCCCCTGCAACGACGCAGCGACCAATAAGTCTCGGTTAGAGCGCAGACGGGGAACATTCTCTTCGATGGGAGGGTCGTCCTGTTGGCGCACGTCGCGTGTCTCAGGCAGCAGGATCAGCGCTATCACGCCGCCCAGAGCGGTCGCTGCCGTGCCAAACCACATGGTGGCGCTGTAGCCTACCCAGTCGGTGAGCAGTCCCCCCGCAAAGGTGCTCAGCGCGGCGCCAAGGAAGAACCATGTCTGATACATCCCTGTCCAGCGCCCGCGGTCCTGCCCCGTCGTCACGTCCAGGATGATTGTTGCT
>CAZRSI010000260.1:0-3478 GCA_964602575.1 uncultured Anaerolineae bacterium | reverse complement strand
CGGTCAGCATGTCTCTGCCGAGTAATCGGACTTTCAGTATCCTGTGTCGGATCGAATGGGTTGCAACCTGTTGGTGCTTCCTGGCCGCCACTCTATATACTCTCTTTCAGTATCCTGTGTCGGATCGAATGGGTTGCAACGACGCAAACAGTGCTCAATAGCGACTCTAAAACTGCGAAAAACACGTTGAAAGAGCTTGTTATGAGTTGCAATTCGTCCCCTTCCTCGATCCAAAATAAATCTCTCACCAAGCTCTGTTTCGCAAATGCCTTTTTGTTCCCCAAAAGGCCCGATTTGCGAAATGTCGTTAGCCCAGTTTAAACGTCGTTGCAGAAACGACGAAATTCACAGACCACACACTTGCGTCGCTGCCGAACCGGCGAAGGCATGACCTCCCCTTCTACCATCCGCCGCATGGCCTCTACCATCCCCCGCACTTCCCCGTAAAGCCCCGCCGTTAACACCACTTCCTTCGACCGCCGCTGGGGAATGAAATACAAAAACCCCCGCCGCACCGGCAGCCCCCACGCCTCCTCCAGCAACAGCCCGTAGGCTGCTAACTGACACTCCCAATGGGGCCCTGCCCTCCCCGGCGAATCCTTGTACTCCACCGGAATGGCTTCCTGATCCCCGATCCTGATGGCCATGTCCACCCTGCCCCGCAGACCAAGCTCCTTCGACTCCAACCACAGGTTGAAGTACCTCTCACCCTCCTGCAAGCCATAAGCCCGCAGGCTCCGCCGCTCCTCCCGCCCTTTCTCCTCCAGGTGAGCCTCTTGTCCAGCCTCCATCTTGTAGGTCACGGGCCTGAGCAGAGGCAGGCAGTAACTATAATACACCACTCTGGGACAATATGCAAATTGCTTCAGATCGGTCACCAGAAAGGTCGGACGATCAACCATCGGCCTTGCCCTCTACTATGATGACTTTGCGCTGCCGCCAGTCGGTCTCGCACAGGGGAAAGAGCTGGATGTTGCCCGGTTGCTTACCCAGCCGCTTGGCCAGTTTCTTCATCAGCTCTTCTTGGTGCGTCCGCTCCAGGTCGCCCAAAAAGGCGCTGTACTGAATGCGGTCTAGCCCGTAGTCCAGACAGATGTCGGCCACCCTGGTGCGGATTCTATCATCGCGAATGTCGTAAACTAGCAGGCATTTCATGGTGAATCAGCGAATAGGCGAATGGGCGAATTTACCACCGCGCTAAAAAAGGCTTGTACTGCGCCCGGTCGCCCCGCACGAAGGTGGCGATGCGCCGGGCCTGGTGCTGAATGATGACCCGCAAAGGCTGGCGTTTGCGCTCGTAGCGCTCTGGTGCCTCCAATCGGGCCAGCACCTTTTCGGCCAGCAGCCGACGGGTCTCCAGCGTCAGCAGGCCCTTCTCATCCTGGGCCAACTGAGTCCCCTTATTGACCAAACCAAGCACGGTGCGATCCACCACCGGGGCTCTGAATTCCTCGATCAGGTCCAACACCAGGCTGGGCTTCCCTGGCCGGTCGGCATGGATGAAGCCAGCGTAGGGATCCAGGCCCGCTAGAATAACCGCCCTCTCGATCTGGCCGTAGAGGATACCGTAGCCGTAGTTCAAGGCAGCATTGAGCGGGTCTTTCGCCCCTCGCCGCCGACGCCCCGGCCAGTTGTATCGCTCAGGCACCACCAGCTTCAGGGCGTCCCAATACCGTCGCGCCGCCCGTCCCTCAGCGGCCAGGATCTGCTCCCGCACCTCATCCACCCGCTCGGCCCGCAGCCGCCGCAATTCCTCCAGGTGATCCAACACCTCCTGAGCCGCCAGGCGGAGCTCTTCGTACAGTGCCGGAGCGGCCTCCTTGCGGTACTTGGCCATGTATTTCAGCAACCGCGACTGGTTCTCGATCTTGCCGGCAGCGAATGCTTTGGCCAGTGCCAGGCCGCGACCATCCTCGTAGGCCAGCAGTTGCGCCCGCCGAGTCTGCACAGTGCCAGTGAGGCCCGCAGAGTACAGCCCTGCGTAAGGCTGGCCGGAGCTGGAGACAAAGTGGATGGGGATGCCCTCCTGACAGCAGGCAAAAATCGCGTCGGCCGAGAGGCTCACGCCCCGACCAGTGATCAACACCTGCTCCAGGTGGAGCAACGGCGCCTGGGCGATTTTCTCCCCCTTGACCTTCACCTGCAGCCGCCGACTGTGCTTGCCGATGAAGGCGCCGTATTGGTCTACAATTAGGTGTTGGATGATGGGCATCTTATCTCGTACCACCCATTCCCCTTCACCGCATCTTTCCCGACGTGCACCACTTCCCCCCACACCAGCCAGGGAAGAAAAGGCTCGAGTTCTCCCTCGAAGGTCACCTGGCCCACGAAGCCACCCATGGGTGTGCTGGCCTTCCGCCGCCAGGAGTAGCTGTCCAGTTCCACCCACCGGGTTCGGTCCTCCACCACCCGCACTGCTTCGGCCTGGGCCATCACCTGGCGGAAGTCGAACTTCCAAGGGGCGTCGGTGAACTGGCGAGTCAGGTCGCACAGCCGGCGGTGCAGCCGCTGGACCAGCGGGCGGAAAGCCGGCTTGTGCAGCAGTTTCCCCCGCTCGATGATGCGGGTGGGGGTCTTGAAATCCAGGGTGATGCGGTCCCTGGGCAACCGGGCTGCCCGCGCCAGCACCTGCTCGTGAGTGATGGGTAGGTTGGGCACCTGCACCAGGTTGTCCCCCTGTCGCAACACTGGCTGTCGCTCTCCGCTCAATTGATTCACGGCAGCGATCTCCTGAATGGCGAAGGTGCCCCGTCGCCAGCGGCCGTCATCTCGCGGCAGTTTCTTGCCTAATCCCCCTTGTTCCAACGCCTGGCTGCCCAGCACCACGTAGGGGAAGAGGTTAAGCGCCTGGGCGAACAGAGTCAGGCCAAACTCCAGCGCCTCACCGGGCTGATAACTGGTTTTGCCGGGGAGGGGAGGTTCGATGGTGTAGGGTCGGGGCACCTCTACGCCGCGTTTGCTCTGGGGATTACGAGTAGCCACCAGAAAGCAGATGGGGCAGGTAGTCCACAGGGCACAATCTCCGCAGCTTTTGGCCTGCTTATTGAAGCAAAACTGACTTCGCAAGGCATGGAACAGGGCCCCGCGGATGGCTGAACCCTGATGTTCGTTAAGCAAGATAGGTGTTTGCACCTGGCAAGTGAAGTGCAGTTGATAAGCGGTGAAGTTGTTCATGTTCACTCCTTTGGCATCCTAGCAACGGATCGAAACCGGGCGTGTTTCATTTAGAGCAGCGGATTGGCAGGATTAACGGATCAGGACGGCGGATGAATCGCGTCGCCTGGTTAGATACACTCCGGGCGCCGTCATTTATGTGGCGCTTGAGGCGATTTCCCCCTGGCTTGGGCTAGGGAAGAATCCGTAAATCCTGCGCATCAGTGTTCTGGGCAGCGGATGGCCTTCGGCGGAGCGGATAAGCGGGTAGCCTCTCGGCCATCTATTTTCCCTACGCCATATCTGCTCGTACAGGGTGAATTCC
>CAZRSI010000259.1:0-3498 GCA_964602575.1 uncultured Anaerolineae bacterium | reverse complement strand
CTTAGCATGCGTCAGGTCCGTCATGATGAACAAAGACAGCATAGACAGGTTTAGAAATGCAATGTCATTATACGACACATTTAAGTACCCGTCAAGTATTGGAACAAGCCTTCCACCCCCAACACATAGCTCTGCCACCCGAAGCCCGAGATTTGACCGAGACAGACGGGCGCGATGACCGAGAGATGCCGAAAGTCCTCGCGGGCGTGAACGTTGGACAGGTGTACTTCGACGGTGGGCAAACCGATGGCGGCGATGGCGTCGCGAATGGCATAGCTGTAGTGGGTATAAGCGCCGGGGTTGATTACCAGGCCATCGGCCCAGTCAATCGCCTGGTGAATGGCGTCAATGATGTCTCCCTCGTGATTCGACTGGAAGGTGCGTATTTTGATGCCCTTTTCAGCAGCGTAGGCTTGCAGCCGCTGGTTGATCTCCTCCAGAGTGAGCGGGCCGTAAATCTCCGGCTCCCGCGTACCCAGCAAATTCAGGTTCGGCCCATGAATAACAAGGATTTTGGCACTCATCTCTCCCTCAGCCTTTCCAGGATCTCTAAAACCACTGCCTTAGGTACTTGGTCGGTGACCACGGCCTGCCCAATGGCCTTGGGCAACACAAAACGCAGCTTTTTCCCTCGCTTCTTCTTGTCGGTGGCCATGGCCTCCCAGATCTCCTCCGGTTCATACCCTTCGTAGCAGGTCGGCAAACCGAACCGCTGGAGGAGAGCAAGCAAGCGCTCCTCAACCCCTTTGTCGCACAAGCCCAGGACGATGGCCATCTTGGTGGCAGCCACCAGGCCGATACTCACCGCCTCGCCGTGGCGAAGCCTGAAGCCGCTGAGCACCTCCAGGGCATGGCCGAAGGTGTGGCCCAGGTTGAGCACAGCCCGTTGCTCTCGCTCGTAGGGGTCCTCTTCTACCACGGCCACCTTTACGCGGATGGCCTCGGCGATCACCGAGAGGGCCGGCTCATTGCCTCTCTCCTCCAATTGCTCGAAAAGCCTGGGCGAACCAAGCATCCCCGCCTTGATAACCTCGGCCCAACCCGACCGCATTTCCGCTTCGTCCAGGGTGTTCAAAACAAGCGGGTCGCTCACAATCAGCCTGGGCTGCTTGAAAGCGCCGATGAGGTTTTTCCCCCTGGGGTGGTCCACAGCCACCTTGCCCCCGATGCTGGCATCTACCATAGCCAGGAGGGTGGTGGGCACCTGAACCAGGGGCACGCCTCGCATGTAGGTGGCGGCCGCGAAGCCGGCCATGTCGCCTATCACCCCTCCGCCCAGGGCCAGCACAGCGCCGGAGCGGTCCAGACCGGCTTCGATGAATTGGTCATATAGGGACCTCACCGTGTCCAGGGTTTTGTAAGCCTCCCCATCGGGCACCTGACAGACAGCAGGCTCGAAGTCCGCTTCTCGCAGGCTCTCCATCACTGTGGTGGCATATAACTCCTCAACGGTTGGATTGGTGACCAGAGCTACCTTGCCCTTCAGCCCCTGCTCTCTCGCCAGTTCGCCAATTCGCTTCAGAAGCCTGTTTCCCAGGTGGATCGGATAGCTCCCTGTGGGTGTCCGCACCACTATTTTCTGCACCAGTAACTCGATCACTTTCTCTGCTACCTCCTCCACCGTCAAGCCTGTGGTGTCAATCTGGTGGGGGATGCGGTTATAGGCCTCGCGCCGCTGGGCCAGCAGGGCTTCGATGCGCTCCCTGCGGTCGGTCACGTTCAGCAGGGGTCGGTCCTCGGCCTGGGCCAGACGCCGCAGTATCTCATCCACATCGCAGTTCAGGCACACCAGCACCCCACTTGCGCCCAGGACCCGGCGGTTCTCCTCGGGTATCAGTGCCCCGCCGCCAGTGGCGATGACCAGTCCCCGCTTCTGGGCCAGTTCGTAGCAAAGCTTGCGTTCCTGCTGGCGAAAGAACGGCTCCCCGTGTTGGGCGAAGATCTCGGGGATGGTCAGGCCCACCCGCTGTTCGATCAGGGCGTCCATGTCCACGAACTCTCGCCCCAGGCGACGGGCCACCTCCAGCCCCACTTCCGACTTGCCAGTCCCCATGAAGCCGGTGATAACGATATTGGAGTTCACTCCCATCTCGAGCTCATCTCCTTGATGCTATCGCCGCCCAGTTTCTCCACCAGTGCATCGGCGATGACCCAGGCCACCATAGCCTCGCCGACCACCGACGCAGCGGGCACCGCACAGACATCGGAGCGCTGATACTGGGTCGTCGCCTCCTCTCCAGTGCTCAGATCCACCGAGTGGAGGGGCGTCACCGTGGTGGGAATCGGTTTCATGGCCGCCCGCACCACGATGGGCTGCCCGTTGCTCATGCCTCCCTCAATTCCACCAGCGCGGTTGGAAGAACGAGTAATCCGCGAATCCTGCTGATCCAAGTTCTTCGCCAAGATCTCATCGTGCACTTCCGTTCCTCTCTTCCGAGCGTTCTCAAACGCCGGCCCGATCTCCACCCCCTTGATAGCTGGGATGCTCATCACCGCTGCGGCCAGACGGGCGTCCAGACGGCGGTCCCAGTGGACGTGGCTGCCCAGGCCGACAGGCACGCCGGTGGCCACGACGACGAACACGCCGCCCAGGGAATCCCCCGCTACCCTGGCCTGGTCAATGCGCTGGCGCATAGCTTCGGCAGCGACGGGATCAGGGCAGCGAACATCGGAGGCTTCGGCAAGGTCCCACAACTCATGGATAGGCAGGTCCGGGATTTCCGCTACCGCCCCGCCGATTTCGGCCACGTAACTGCCTACGGCGATGCCGAACTCGGCCAGGAGTTGCTTGGCCACCGCTCCCACTGCCACCCGGGCTGCTGTCTCGCGGGCGCTGGCTCGTTCGGCCACCAGCCGCAGGTCACTGAGACCATACTTAATGGCTCCCGCCAGGTCCGCGTGGCCAGGTCGGGGCACGGTCCAGGGTGGGATGTCCCTGTCCTGCCAGTTGGCCCAGTCCCTGTTCTCGATGCGCAGAGCGATAGGCGCACCTATAGTCAGACCTCTGGCTACCCCGCTCAGGACCTCGACCCTGTCGCGCTCGATCTTCATGCGTCCCCCGCGCCCATAGCCTCCCTGGCGGCGGCGCAGGTCGGTGTTAATGGCCTCCTCGTCCAGGCGCAGCCCGGCGGGCATACCCTCGATAATCGCGATGAGACAGGGCCCGTGGGATTCCCCAGCGGTCAGGAAACGCAATGCCATCCTTCACCTCCTCAGGGCTTCGCTGGCCGCCGCGTACATTGTCTCCACCGGCGACTTCTCCCCCGTCCACAGCTCGAAAGCCGCGGCCCCCTGGTGGACCAGCATCCCCAAACCGCCGATGGTCTTCGCGCCGGCAGCCCTGGCCTGTTGCAGCAGCTTCGTCTGGCGCGGATTGTACACCAGGTCGAAGACAGTCAAATGGTTGGGAAGGGTCAGTTCTTCTGGCCACACGGACCTTCCCACCTCGGGCCACATGCCAACCGGGGTGGCATTGACCAGCAGTTGGGCCTGAGCGGC
>CAZRSI010000258.1:0-3503 GCA_964602575.1 uncultured Anaerolineae bacterium | reverse complement strand
GAGGTGATCTATGCAATTGGAAGACTACTTCGATTTTCTGGCTCCGAATGACATCCGGATCAAAGGTACCCGTGTGGGCATTGAGACCATCCTGTGGGATTACCTTGATCTGGGTTTGTTTCCCGAACAGATTGCGGCGCGTTATCGAACCCTCTCCCTCGAACAGGTGTATGCCACGCTGACCTACTATTGGCGCAATCGTGAGCAGGTAGAAGCCTATCTGCGCACGGTGGAAAAAGAACTGGAGCGCCAGCGGCAGGAACAGGACCGACATCCATCACCGGCGGTACAACGCTTACGTGACTTGGCCCGCCAGCGTGCACAGCAACGAGTGGAGGTAGGTTCTGCCGCATGAGCGGAGCTTGCTTCCTCCTCGACGAGCACGTCCCCCTTATCATCCAGGCACTCTTGGAACATAGGGCCCCAGAACTGCGCGTGTACGCCGTCGGGGATGGTATTGCGCCTCCGAAAGGTACTCCTGATCCAGAAATCCTCTCCTGGATAGAAGTTCAGGGCTGCCTGTTGATCACCAACAATCGAGCCACGATGCCTGTACACCTCCGTGCCCATCTGGCTCAAGGCCGGCATGTCCCTGGAATTGTGCAACTCCCTCGTCGCATGGACATCCATGCAATTGTAGACGACTTGGTGCTCATTTGGGGCGCCAGCCTGCCAGGCGAATTCCAGGACCAGATCGTATACCTGCCCTTGCGCTACTGAAGGCAGGTAGTAGGCTGGCTCTCCCTCTCCACGTTTACCTTCCAGCTTCTTCCCCGCTCCAATCGGACTCCTTGCAATAGCGAATGGTAGGCAGATAAGCGGATGCGCTGCCTCTATTCCAGCACGACCTACCATCCCCGTCAAGTCACTGAAGTTGACAATCCCCGCCAATGCGGGCATAATTAGGGTATGGGTCAGAGCATGGTGGTTTTGCTGTTGAGTGTTGTTAGATGGGTGTTTGGCCGATATGACAACGAATCGGAGGGATTCACCGAATACAGGGCGCTAAATTCGGTAAATCCTCGAAATTCGATGTCATATCTTGGCAGGGCCTGTAAAATCATAGTGGTTTCGCTGGCTTTGGCTAGTACAGTTCTGGGGTGTCGCCGGCCAGCAAACACACCATCCTCTACATCCAAGTCTGTGCCGACAGCTACGCCTGGATCTATTTTTACTCTCACTCCTACCCCCACACCTACTCACACCCACACTCTTACAGTTGCGCCCACCCACACCCCCACGCCTACACCCACCATCACTCCCATACCTACTTCCACTTCCACTCTCACCCCTACACCCACGCCTACTCCCACCCCAACGCCTCTTCCCGCCGAACGCCTGGAGACGGGGCGGAGGTATCAGAGAAATGGCGACTACGTGCGAGCTATCGCCGAATACGAGGCCCTGCTATCCGACCAACCCACGGAGGAGCAGGCCAGGGAGGCCCGATTCCGTCTGGGCGAAAGCTATTTTGGGGGTGGAGACTATCAACAAGCCCTGGAGACATTCGAAGGATTCCTGCAGGACTATCCTGACGACAAACGCCGTTCCCAGGCCCTGTTCTTCACGGCAAGAAGCTATGAGCAGATAGGCGATTGCGCAGCCGCCATCGAAACCTATCGCCAGTACCTGACCCAGCGAGACGTCATAGCCGATTACGTGCACGAGCTCATCGGCGACTGCTACGTGAAGCTGGAGGATTATCCCCAGGCTATTGTAGCCTATGAAGAAGCTCTGTCGAAAGTCTTGAGCTCTGAGCGCGAAATTCAACTCATGGATAAACTGGCGGATGCCTATCTGAACACGGCCAATTACGAGAAAGCCATCGCCTGGTACGAAGCCCTTCTAGCCAGAGCAGAGGAGGACAACCAGCGCGCCAGGTTGGAGTACCTGATCGGCCAGGTCTATCTGGAGTGGAGGAGGACAGATGAGGCCTACCAGCACTTTTCGAGAGCGGTGGATCGCTACCCTAGGTCTTGGTATGCCTATCAAGCATCGTTGGAACTGGTGGATGCCGGGGTCGAGGTAGATGACTATCAGCGGGGGCTGGTGGACTACTACGCTGGCGCTTACTGGCCAGCGATACGCGCCTTTTTCCGTTACATTGAGAGCAACCCAGATCGCACGGGTGATGCTTACTACTACCTTGGCCTTGCCTACCTGGCGGTGGGTTCCAACGAATCGGCCATAAGCGCCTTCGACGTTCTCATTGAGTCCTATCCATCCAGCGACTACTTTGGCCAAGCCTGGTTGGGGAAGGCTCAGGCTTTCGTCAACCAGGGCCGTCATGAAGACGCTCTGAGCACTTACCAGAAGTTTGCACGACTCTACCCCAGCCATGAGTTAGCGGAGGAGGCCCTTTGGCGTGCCGCTTCCCTCTCTGAGTCAGATGGGGGTTGCCAAGAAGCGGCGCGTGCTTACCTGGATCTGCAGGAAAGATACCCGCAGGGAAAGTACGCTCCAGAGGCTCTCTTCCAGGCCGGTATGTGCTACTATCGGTTGGACGAGGCCGAGAAAGCTGTAGAGACCTGGCAGCAATTGTTGGAGGCTTATAAGGAATCTACCCTGTATCCTCAAGCGCTTTTCTGGGTAGGAAAGGCGCTGTTTAAGCTGGGTGAGGCGAAAAAAGCCCAGGCCTACCTGGAAAAGGCCATGTCTGCGGACGCGGAAGGGTTCTATGGCTTGAGGGCCAGGGACCTGAGCCAATCCGTTTCGTTCAGCCCAAGTCGCCAGCCCCAGGTCATTGACGAAGCCGCCGAGCGGAGGGAGGCCGAAGCCTGGCTGGCTACCTGGGTGGAGGGGATCAGTCCCGGTGATGACTTGGGTGGTCTGAGCTCCGTGATAGAGGAATATCCATGCTTCCGTCGTGGTGAGGAGTTGTTGGCCGTGGGCCTGCTGGAGGAGGGCAGGGAAGAATTTAATGCTTTGCGGAAAGATCTGCTCAGCGATCCTTTAGCCCTGTACCAACTGGCCCTGGCTTACCGCGAGCGGGGCCTGTATCGCCTATCCATCCTCTGCGCCAAGAGGCTGATACTGTTGTCGCCCGCCGAATCCATCGGCCAGGCGCCGCGATTCCTGCAGCGGCTGGCCTACCCCCTCTACTTCGACGATCTGGTACTGACCGAGGCGCAGGCTAACGGCTTGGACCCTCTGCTGCTCTTCGCATTGATCTACCAGGAAAGCCTCTTCGAGGGGTGGGCTACGTCCTGGGCTGGGGCGCAAGGTCTAACGCAGGTGATCCCTCCCACGGGTGAGTGGATTGCCCTTCAGATGCCTTGGCCAGACTACCAGCCCGAACACTTATATCGGCCCTACCTCAACGTCAAGTTTGGGGCCTGGTACCTGGCCCGGCAGCTAAAGGACTTTGACAACAACCTCTTCGTGGCCCTGGCTGCCTACAACGGCGGTCCTGGCAATGCCAAACGCTGGCTGAAATTGGCAGGGGATGGTGATGCAGACCTCTTCGTGGAGAGCATATCCAATGCGGAGAGCAAGCGGTACGT
>CAZRSI010000257.1:0-3510 GCA_964602575.1 uncultured Anaerolineae bacterium | reverse complement strand
GTGCAAGATGGGGAGAGGACGCCCCTTTGGATTGAATAGCCTTCGGTCATATGAATATGAAAGGGTATTTGAACCAAGCCCGAAGGATAGAATGGGCTGACAAAATCAAACGGGGGTTGGAGAGTCATTCCAACCCCCGTTCTCTGTTTTCGCCCGCTTTCGAAGCCATGGAGCGGGCCTTGGCCTGCTTTGGCCTTTTCAGCCTGAGATTTGATCCTCAGGCCCTCCGCCTCCTGATCACCGCTGCCGCAACCGCCACCGCCATCAGCGCTGCCAGCCCCGCTCACGGTGCCAGCAGCTCAACCTTGCTCACCGACACGATGACCCCGTCGCAAGTCCCAAATACTCAGTAAATTCCCGCCTTCTTAAGCCCAATAGGTCAAGGGTTCCATCCTTTGGATTGGGTATGATCTCCCACTGCTCCATGGTCGAGGCGCCGATGAGAACATCAATGGTTTTGCCATCCACTCTCCCCAGTTCATCAATTGGAATCCCCCAGGTGAAGAAATCAAGCCCCTCGATCTTTCCATTGAACAGGCAACTCTCCCTGACTTCGAACTCCTTTCCTCCCAGCGCTACCTTGTAGGGCTGAACTAGGTGATGTAGGGGTACACCTTCTAGAAGCCGCCTGGTGACATATGTATGAAATGACCCAGTGTCAAACAATGCATGTGCCCTTTTCCCCTCGATTTCTATCTCTTTCACAATCCTCATAGATCAAACCTCCCGAAAGAGACCCTGATTGCTCATAACTGGTTATAATCCAGCGGCTTCGCATGCCCCTCAGCTACTTCTTGCTTAGTGCGTTTTGCAGCGGCGACAAGCTGTTCCTGTGTTTTCTCGAACAAGGTGTCCCATTGGAGCTCGTCTCGCGGGTCTTCGATATACTCCCGTAGAGTGTTCTCTCATTCGAATCTGGCTTTTCACCTACATGATCGCCTTGCTAATTAATTATACCTCAACTCACCACAAAGGGCAAACAGGCCAAAACGGGATCGGGGTTTGAGGCATAACCTGGAAGGCTCATTTTGGCGCGAGCTACAAAGAAGTGGAGGTTCTGGCAACTGACGAAACTCACCAGAACCTCCACTCACAACTTCTAGCGAAGCCGAGGAGGAGCTTAGGCCCTCCTCCTCCTGACCACCACCGCCGCAATCATCGTTGCCATCAGCGCCGCCAGCCCCGCCCATGGTGCCAGAAGCTTAACCTTGCTCACCGGCATGATGATGTCGCTTAATTCATAGGCGCCTATACACTTCCCGCCTGTGCCGGGCTCTGAAGATCGTCACCTCCTGGGCATCATCGTCAATGGTGTAGACAATCCGATAGTCGCCCACCCGACGGCTCCACTTGTCAACGCCTCTCAAGGGTTTGGCCTGGGGAGGCCGTGGGTTCTCCGCCAGAGCGAGGATGGCCTCATACACCCGCTCAAAGGTAGCTGGAGCTCGACGGAGGCGCCGCAGGTCACGCTCCGCTTTGGGCTTTAGCAGCAGCCGGTACACGCTCCGCCTCTAACTCTGCCATGAATTCTTCCAACGGCCGGGTGGGTTCATGGGAGGCCTCGTAGATCTCGAGGAGATCCTCCAGGTCCTCCAATCTCTCAATCAGATGCTCGAATTGGTCATATCCCACCAAGACCGCACGCGGTTCGCCGCGGTGCGTGATATAGAGTGGCTCCTCAGCCTCGCCGATATTGTCTAAAATCTCAGTGAAATGGCGACGGGCTTTGGTCGCCCCCATAATCCTGGTGGCCATGCTCTCACCTCCAAATTAAAAGTTTACGCACATTTTGATTGTAACATAACTAGGTCCATTTGTCAAACTCACCGCCTCAGCCGGTTGGATACCACGGGCTGACAAAATCAAACGGGGGTTGGAGAGTCATTCCAACCCCCGTTCTCTGTTTTCGCCCGCTTTC
The DNA here is from genome assembly GCA_964602575.1 of uncultured Anaerolineae bacterium. Classification (GTDB taxonomy): domain Bacteria; phylum Chloroflexota; class Anaerolineae; order VGOG01; family VGOG01; genus CAZRSI01. The sequence continues at coordinate 1,592 of CAZRSI010000257.1, read as the reverse complement.
GAAGCCATGGAGCGGGCCTTGGCTTGCTTTGGCCTTTTCAGCCTGAGGATTTGATCCTCAGGCCCTCCTCCTGACCACCACCGTCGCCGCAATCATCGTTGCCATCAGCGCCGCCAGCCCCGCTCACGGCGCCAGCAGCTCAACCTTGCTCACCTGATGGCCTCGAATTTATAGTACCTCCCCTTCCCCGCAATGGCTACGTTAGGTTGAACAGCCTCCGCAGCTTCTGGTCAACTTCCGCCCGCATACCTGGTGAGAGCTGGCCTAGTTCCCGCCGGATGATCATGGTCGAGACCGTCATCAGCCGATGCAGACGGAGGGTGGAGGACACCCGCAGCCCGGTCATCGAGAAGTCCGCCTGCTTCGCATCCAGCACGAGATCGGTCTCTAGCAGGTCTGGCGGAATCTGGCTGGTGATGAACGCCAAAACCACGTGACGATGCGGCCCGATAGGCTCAGTCAGACAAACCGCCGGCCGCACCTTGGTCGTTGACAGGTCGTCAAAGGGAAAGGGCACCAGGACAACTTTACCCTTGATCATAGAAGGGCTTCCCATCGGCCAGTGTGTAGATGTCCTCGGCCGGTTCTTTCAAGAAATCAAAGGCCGGGTTAGTTGCAGCTGCCCTGAGCCATTCAGTCTCATTTATGTCCACCTCTTCCGGGAACAGGATGATCACCCGGACCTGGCTCGGTCCGGCAATGGGCAGCGGAGCATCCAGGTGAAGCTGGTGCTGATCATCAACCGTACCTGTCATTTCAATCGCTTTCATCGTTGTTTTCATCACTTCTCTCCTTACTAACATCTGTCGTTCAGTCTGACATTGGCCAGATGATGTTGTCAGCAGCCCACTGAGGCAGCTTCAGGCTTATCTTCTGTATCATATCTAATCTCGATTGCCGATTTCAAGGGCGATGCTCACAAATATTCTATCACCTATTCGCTCTCTGGTCAAATGAGAGCGTATCTGAGCCAGGCCCGAAGGGTAGAATGGGTTGACAAAATCAAACGGGGGTTGGGAAGGTGTCCACCCCTCGTTCTCTGTTTTTGCTCGCTTTCAAAGCCTGGGAATCAATCCTCAGGCGCTTCTACGCCTCCTGACCAGCGCAAACCCCAGGGCGGCTAGCGCAGCTAGTGCTGCCAGCCACGGCGCCAAGAGCTCCAGCCTGTTCACCGGCACGATGATGCCGCCAACGGGCACTGGTGGAGGAGGAGGGCTCCCTACCCCGAAGGGCGAGCCGGTCAGTTGTGATATGAGGGGCGTCGAGTCGGTTTTGTTTAAGGTGGCCTGGATGGTTCCATTAGTGACCGCCTGTGGGTCCACATTCTGCCAAGTTGTGCCGTCGAACCAGCGCATAACCATCCCAGTGCAGTTCGCGCCAGGGCAGTCGATCTCGATCGTGAGTATATCTGGTTCAGTTCCACCTACATGGACATCGACGAAGATGGTGCCATCAACGGCGAAGCCTGGATCTACACCGGTGGGCTCACCTGCATATTCGGCTACGGTAACGGTAGTGGTAGCGTCGCCACCGGTGGTCTGGGCTGAGGCATTGGTAGTCTGGGCAGATGCATCCACGCCAGTGCCTGAATC
>CAZRSI010000256.1:0-3516 GCA_964602575.1 uncultured Anaerolineae bacterium | reverse complement strand
AAATTATCGGTGCCCAGGAGATGCTGCCGCGTCGGCGACGAAGGATGAGGCATCTGAGTCGGATCGAAGCCGACGATCGGATCGAAGCGGGCTCGGTTCCACACGGTTGCCATCAAGAGGGGATGCACCAACGCCATCAATCCGAAACAGGCAATCAGGGCCAGCCCAAGCAGGCCGATGGGCTGGCGGCGAAACATCTGCCAGTTGTTGCCCAACCGCCGCCAGCGGGCCATCCACCTGAGACCTTTGGGGTTTCGAAAAACCCCAAAGGTCTTATCCCGGAGAAACGTAACGCAAGCGCGGGTCCAGGTAAACATAGAGAATATCCAGCACCACATGAAGGGCGAGCACAAGCACACCCACCACCGACAGAATACCTAGCAGTACCGGAATGTCCTGAAACTCAATGGCATCGAAGAGGACCTGCCCCATCGCATGCCACATGAATACTCGTTCGATGACCAGGCTGCCCACCAGCACAAAGGGCAGGTTGAGCAGCAGGCGAGTGAGCACCGGCAGGATAGCGTTCCGGGCCACGTGATGATCGCGGATGACCTGGCCGGGCAGCCCCTTGGCCCGTGCCATCAGCACATAGTCCTCGTGCAGCGTTTCGAGCATGGCCGCCCGCATGACCATCATTGTCTCGCCAAAAGAGAGCAGGATCACCGTACCCAAGGGCAAGGCCAAATGGTTCAGGATGTCCAAGGCCAGGTAGCCCAATCCTGAGCGCGACCACCACTGCCACACGCCGACCCCCACCACCAGCAGCCCACCCCCTCGCCAGAGCCACCGCCAGCGGCGCAACTTGAGGCGGCGGGCAAGGCCCTCAAGCAAGAACATCACCCCCAGAGCCACCCCGCCCGTGGCTACCATGCGCGCCAAGAGCGAATCCACCGTCACCGGCGCGTTGTACCACACGTTATGATTGACAAGCCTTTGGTAGGGGAACCAGCCGAGGTACCAGGCAAAGACGTTCATGACCACAAAACCCAGCCAGGGCGCAAAGGAGGTATAGGCAGCTACCGCAAACAGCGTGGTGCCGGCTTCAAACCAGCTATTCCGCCGCCAGGCCACCATCTTGCCCAACCAGATACCAAACAAATAGGCTAATAGCGCGGCCGAGAGGAAAAGTATCAGGGTGCGGGGCAGACGACCGAGCAAAATCTGGGAGACAGGGGTGGGCCAATGTTGATATGAGGTTCCCAGGTCAAGGCGGACAAAACCCCACAGCCAGCGGGCATATTGCTCCCACAGGGGACGGTCTAGTCCGAACTCGCGCTGGATGAACGCCCGCCAGCTTGGGCTAACCAATACGAAAGCGCTGAAATCGTAGGGGAGGGCGTGGATCAGAGCAAAGAGAAGCGATTGAAAAAGGAACAGCGCAACCAGCCCTCGCACCACCCGACGGAGGATGTACTTGGCCATTGATCCTCTGTGGCTAAAGACTCGTAAGGCAACGAGCCTCCAAGCCGATGGGCGAAGGTCCCGACCGAGCCCCTCCGCCTTCGGTCGGAGACCTTCGGCGATCAAAGCTCGCAAGGCAACGAGTTGGTTCAGGCAAACACATACGCCCGACAGGCAATGCCGGGCGCGAGGTATTCTACTCTTCCTGAGAATCTATCAAACCTTGTAACAGGCGACCATGTGACCACTGCCCTTATCCTCCAACGGCGGATGGTCATTCTCATAGCAGTAACTATCGGCGATGGGGCAACGGTCGTAGAAGCGACAGCGCGGCGGAGGGTTGATGGGCTTGGTGATGCCTCCCTTGACCTCCACTCTCTTTCGTTTGAAGGTTGGATCTGGCACAGGCACCGCCGACAACAGCGCCTTGGTATAGGGATGGAGAGGATGATGCAGGAGTTCCTCCGTCTCCGCCAACTCGATGAGTTTGCCCAGGTACATCACCGCGATGCGGTCACACATGTAGCGGGCGACAGCCAAGTCGTGGGTGATGTAGAGATAAGTCACCTCAAGACGCTCAGCCAGGTCTTGCATCAGATGCATCACGCCGGTACGAACCGACACATCCAGCATAGAAGTCGGTTCGTCCGCCACGACAAACTGGGGGTTCACCACCAGGGCACGTGCGATGGCCACCCGCTGGCGCTGCCCGCCGGAGAGCTCGTGGGGATAGCGAAACAGAAAACTGGAGGCAGGCGTAAGGCCAACGAGCTCCAGAAAATGGGCTACCCTCTCTTCTCGTTCCCTAATAGTGCCTATGCCTTGCACGTCCAGTGGCTCAGCGACGGTATCATAAATAGTTAGCCGGGGGTTCAGGGACTCGTAGGGGTCTTGGAAGATCATCTGGACCATCCGGCGAAATTCCTTCAACTCCTTCCCTTTTAGCGAAGCGATATCTACCACCCCATGGGAAGTATCCAACTCAATACTGCCCTCCGTAGGATCGAGCAGCCGGGTGATCAATTTACCCGTGGTCGTTTTGCCACAGCCGGATTCACCTACCAATCCCACGCTTTCCCCGTGGTGAATTTGCAAGTTCAACTTACTCACGGCATGTACGAAGGCCTTAGCCCTTCTGAAAACACCTGCTTCTACCGGAAACAACTTGGATAGATTCTTGATGTTCACAAGGACTCTGTCTTGCGTCATTATCCCTCTCCTCCCGGGTGCCAACAGGCCACATAGTGTCTGTCCCCGTAATCCTTGAACTCAGGAACCTCTTTCTTGCAGATAGCAGTGGCATAGGGGCAGCGGGGATGGAAGCGGCATCCCGGCGGCGGATTTAGTAGGTCCGGCGGTTCACCGGGCAACGTCACCAACTCGGTTTTCTCACCCACGATGCTGGGAAAGGCAGACATCAACCCCATCGTATAGGGATGGAGAGGATGATGGAAAATAGCCTCCGTGGACGCCATCTCCGCCATGCGACCCGCGTACATTACCCCAACTCGTTCGCTGACCTCCGCGATTACTGCTATGTCATGTGAGATGTAGATCATTGCCATGTTCAACTGCTTCTGGATCTCGCGGATTCGCTTCAAGAGCTGGTCCTGGACGATCACGTCCAGCGCAGTGGTGGGCTCATCGGCGATGATGATGTCGGGCTCACAGGAGAGAGCCATAGCGATGACCGCACGCTGACGCATCCCGCCACTGTACTGATGCGGGTATTGGTTCTTGAATGCAGGGTCTAGCCCAACAAGCTCGAAGAGTTCGTCCACTCGCCGGTGCATCTCCGCATCATCCAGGTGGGGCATATGATATTCCATGGCCTCGAGAATCTGCTCCTCAACGGTGTATACTGGGTTGAGGGCGTTCATGGCAGCCTGGAAAACCATGGACATTCTGCGCCAGCGAAACTTGTTCATCTCCGCCTCAGACAGAGGAACCAGGTTAGTGCCATTAAGCAGAATCTCCCCTTCGATGATCTCGGCATTATCTGGCAGCAGCTTGAGCAACGATATAGCGACGGAGGTCTTCCCGCAACCCGATTCGCCCACCAGCCCCAGCGATTCACCTCGGGCCAGAGAAAAGCTCACATCATCCACCGCA
>CAZRSI010000255.1:0-3527 GCA_964602575.1 uncultured Anaerolineae bacterium | reverse complement strand
AAATAACGAAACCTCTCGCCTTTGGGGCGAGAGGTTCTACTCACGCGGTTCCACCCAACTTCAACAACGAATTCAGAAACAAACGAATTGAAAAATCGCTGTCCTCATTCGGCCGATAACGGGATACCACCGGAACTCCATACTTTGGCTAACTGGCTATCAATCCATTAACCATTTCCGGAGCCCAGCTCGCAGGTGGTTTTCCTTGAGTTCGTGACTAGAGGGGCTTGCAGTCACCGACCCCTCCTCCCTGGAGCCCTACCCTCAAGTACTCGTCCTGGTCATCGCTGTTAGCAGCTATATGTATGGAGGTGGGCGGTACTGGACTCGAACCAGTGACCTCCACGATGTCAACGTGGCACTCTAGCCAACTGAGCTAACCGCCCGTATATTTAAAAATATACCACATAACTTCAAAAAATGCAAATTACCCCCTCAAATCTCTATTTCCATTGAGGGTGGATTTGTGGTACAATTATTTTATAGCAAACTGTTCAGGATTAACCATGTGGCAGGTAATAGGTCATGAGTGGGCTGTAGATTTGCTCCAAAGGGCTCTGGCCAGAGAGCGGATTGCCCATGCTTATCTTTTCACTGGTCTGCCCCAAATAGGCAAGCGGTCTCTGGCCCTTAACCTCGCCCAAGCTCTGAATTGTCTGGATAGAGAGAAGCCCTGTGGACAATGCGTGGCCTGCCGAAAGATTGCCCGCGGCACCCACCCCGATGTTCAGGTCATCGAGGGAGAGGGTGGCGCTATCAAGATAGACCAGATGCGCAAACTCCAGCACGAAGCATCTCTCTCTCCGGTGGAGGGGCGCTGGAAGGTCTATATCATTCGGCAGATGGAGCAAGCCACCGCCGAAGCTGCCAATTGCCTGCTCAAGACCTTGGAGGAACCCCCTCCCCATGTTGTATTAGTGCTTACCGCCAGCGAGACCGAGGCACTGCTACCTACTATCGTCTCCCGATGCCAGGTGTTTCACCTGCGACCTTTGGCTATCGCAACGGTGCAAAGGGCTCTCCAGGAGCGCTGGGGAGTGGATGTCGAACAAGCCCAACTTTTGGCCCGGCTGTCTGAAGGCCGGCTGGGCTGGGCAGTGGCGGCCAGTCAAGACAAGGCCATTTTGGAGCAACGGGAAAAACATCTTGATGACATGCTCGAATTGATAGGCAAAGGACGGGTGGAACGACTGGAGTATGCTCAAAGGCTCAGCCGTGACCCTGAAGCAACTCGAGAGGCGCTGCATCTGTGGCTGACTTGGTGGCGCGACCTGCTTCTGCTCCTTAGCGAGAGCTCGGTGGGCATCACAAATGTTGATTGGTACAAGACGCTACAAACCCAAGCACAGCGATACAGCTTAAGCCAGGTGCGGAGTTTCATAGAGGCTATCCGGGCCGCGATGTGGCGATTGGAACACAACGCTAACGCTCGCCTGACCTTGGAAGTGCTAATGCTAGACCTGCCCACAAAATAGGAGAAGCAAATGGCAAAAATCGTGGGAATTCGGTTCAAGCCGGTGAGCAAAATCTATTATTTCGACCCCACCGGTTTCGAAGACTTACAAGCCGGTGATTACGTTATCGTGGAAACAACACGAGGTCGAGAGGCCGGACAGGTGGTTATACCCCCTAGGGAGGTTCCAGAGGAAAAGGTGGTTACTCCACTGAAGGACATCCTCCGCCGGGCAGAGCCATGGGATCTCGTGCAGATGGAGCATTACCGAAGCCTTGAACCCAGGGCATTGGAGATATGTCGGAGAAAGGTAGCCGAATGTGGCCTGCCAATGAAAATCATTAAGGCCCAATTCAACTTCGATGGCAGCCATCTGGTTTTCTACTTTGTAGCCGAGAACCGAGTGGACTTTCGAGAGCTAGTGCGAGACCTGGCTAAAACGTTTGACACGAAGGTGGAATTGAGGCAAATTGGAGTGCGGGATGAGGCCAAGCTGATGGGCGGTCTGGGCCGTTGTGGACGTCCTCTTTGCTGTACCTCTTTCCTCACTGAATTTACCCCTGTCTCCATCAAAATGGCTAAACTGCAAGACCTGCCCCTCAGCCCAACGGAGATATCAGGACTTTGCGGACGTTTGCTGTGCTGCTTGACCTACGAAAACGAGTATTACGCTGAAGTCAAGGAAAAACTTCCTCAAATCGGGGAAAAGGTGAACACTCCTTACGGTCCAGGTAAGGTTACCGGTGTCAATGTCCTCAAAGAAACGGTTAATGTAGAGCTAGAAAGCGAAGTAACCATTGAGGTCCCAGCTAAGGGGTTGAAACCCAAGATCGAGAGCAAGACTACCAAAGGGAAGCGGCGCCACAAAAAACAACGCTAATACCTCACCTCTGCCAGCGCTCGCAAGCGTTCCCACGACTCCACAGGTACTTCTACACCCCCCATTTCCACCGTATCCAGCACGTCCGGACCATGGAAGTCACTCCCTCCCGTAGGTATCAAGTCGTACTTGCGAGCTAGATTGGCTAGCTCCCGCATATCTTCAGGCGAATAGCCGTTATAGTACACCTCAAGGCCAACCAATCCTCCTTCTACCAGAGAGGGCACGAATTGTGTCACCTCAAGAGGGTGAGCTAGTACAGGCAGCCCTCGGGCTTCCTTTATGAGAGATATCGCCTCTAAAGGACTCAATTTGTAGCGTTCCACATAGGCCGGCCCATTGCGCCCAATGTAAAGATCAAAAGCCTCATCGGTGGAAGCTACATATCCCATCTTGACCATGGCCTGGGCAATGTGCGGCCGCCCCACAGATCCCCCTCCCGCCAACTCGGTTACTGCCTCCCACTCCAACGGGAACCCCAAAGCCGCCAGCTTGTCTAGCATTGCTTTGGCCCGGTGTACACGGGACTGGCGAAAGGTACGGAGTTTCTCCTCCAGGGCCGGTTCATGGTGGTCAATGTAATAGCCGAGGATGTGAAGCTCCTGATGAGGAATGTCACAACTGATCTCCACCCCAGGGATTACCTCAAGCCCTGTGCCCCTGGCAGCCTCCAATGCCTCGTCAATGCCATCTGTGGTATCATGATCGGTGATGGCAATGGCCAGAAGACGGCGTTCGATTGCCATGGCCACCAACTCCGAAGGGGTATATTGGCCATCGGATGCAGTGCTGTGCAAGTGCAGGTCAATCCGGCCCATCATCGAGGCTCCACGATCAACTTCATTGCAGTGCGCTCTTGCCCGTTAATGAGCACTTCGGTGAAAGTAGGTATGCAAATCACATCTATTCCGTCAAGAGCAAGAAACCCTCTGGCTATAGCCACTGCTTTCACCGCCTGATTGACCGCTCCCGCACCAATCGCCTGGGCCTCAGCACGTCCGCTTTCCCGAACCGTTCCAGCAATCGCTCCTGCCACTGCCGTAGACCTTGATTTCGCTGATACCTTGAGCACCGCCATGCTTGCCTCCCACTACAACCCGAAATGAATAACTTTTTTTCCCTTTAATATATTTTACACGATTATCGAGATAGAAGCAAAATTTCATCTATATGCCTCCACGACGTGGGTCTCGG
>CAZRSI010000254.1:0-3582 GCA_964602575.1 uncultured Anaerolineae bacterium | reverse complement strand
TCCCTCCTCCCGCATCCGCTCGAACTTGGCCAGGCCGGCAGGGTCGAACCACTGATGCCACCGAGAGAACACTGAAGACACTGAGGAGAGCACCACCTTCAGTGGCCTCAGTGCTGTTCAGTGCAGTCAGTGATTCCAATGGTCACCGCTCTCTTCCCAAAACCTTCAAACTATGCTATAATCTTCTTCAGGAGGTGAACGGAATGGTCGATAAAACCCCTTCTTTCCGTTGTTACGCCTACCGCCGAGGCCCAGACCACTATATCGCTTATTGTCTAGACCTCACCCTTATAGGAGAAGGAAAAACTATGCGGGAGGCCATTAGCGACTTGGAAGAGGCAATGCTAGGCTACCTCGAATCCGTCCACGATCTAGGGTGGGAGAAAGACCTCGTTCCACGTCGAGCACGTCTCGGTAGATGGGTGGAGTTCTATAAGCTCTTTCTGATCCATATCCTCAAAGCCCTTTTCACCGGCGAATTTGGCAATTTCCAGACCTTCCAAGAGCGTTTCGAGAACAAGGTCTTGGTCTATGCCTAAGAAGTACCCTCCTCTTACTCCCGCCGAAGTCGTTGCCATCCTCCTCGCCAGGGGGTTTGTCCTCCATCGCACTCGTGGAAGCCATGCTCATTATAAAGGCATCATCAAAGGTGTCAAATGCCTGGTAACCATTGATATGCATTACGGAGAATTCGATGTGGGTCGCATCAAGGACATGATGCAGCAAGCCAATTTGTCCCGCGAGGAGTTCTACGGCAGCACCAAAAGAACTGCCAAAAAGATCAACCTCATCGCCTCTGAATATCCAATCCCTCTCAAGAAATAGTCCCATCTTCTCTTCTAACCCAATAGATCTTCAGCCTATCATTCTCATACGCCAAATCCAGGTACCTCCTCTCGCATCCAGTCGAACTTGGCCAGGCCGGCAGGGTTGAACCACTGAAGCCACTGAGAGAACACTGAATACACTGAGGAGAGCACCACCTTCAGTGGGCCCAGTACTGTTCAGGGCAGCATTCCGATGGCTGCTGCTCAACGACTCGCTATCCACTGGAACTGGTAGCCCCCAGCTAATCGGCAACGCACTTTCAGCTCCAACTTGCCCATCGGCGTCTCGTCGTAGTGAATTACGCGTAATGATTCGACGAGGGAATGAGCCCGCAAGAGAGATAACAGGTCAGGCACCAGCGCGGGCATGTTGGAGTTCCTCTAAAGTTTTTTGCCAATCAGCTAGCATACGCTTAGCCGACCGCCAGGCCAGCCAATCATCCTCCTCGGCCGGGGTAGCTCGACCCTGAAGCCGCATGCTAAAAGTCTCAAAATCGGTGCCATACTTGCGTTCCAGTGCACGAATGCGCCGCCGGTAATAAGCGATTTTGCGTCGTACTTCGGATATGGCCATCGCCTGCAAAGCCTCCTCGACACTGGAATATTCCTGCGATACGACGAGCGAACGAGCGATGATAGTCAAAACATCCACTGATGATGTCGTTAGGGACATGATACACCTCCAATTCTGCTCGTGATTGTAGCACACTCGCATATATTCTGTCAGATGAGCGATGTTTTTACTCTGTCACCCGATAAATCTTCACCTTCTCGTTTTCGTACACCAAATCCAGATACCCCTCCTCCCGCATCCGCTCGAACTTGGCCAGGCCGGCAGGGTTATAAACAGCGTGCTCCAATTGGCCAATGTAAATGTAGGAAACATGCAACTCGCGGATAAGCTGGAGAGCGCGAGAGATGTCGGTGGTATTGAAGAACTCGCGCGCCTGACCGTCGCGCTTCCCCACCTGCGAACCGTAGCGCTGCTCGTTCTGATGGGCGCCCAGGAGTGTAGGCAACCCCGTGTAAGTGGCAACTCGCAATCCTCCCTCTCGATAATAGGGCAGGGCAGCCTCAGCGACGACAGGCGTGCCCTTGACGTTGGCCAATAACCACTGGAGAGCCTCGTAATCGTACCTCAGCTCGATGCGGTTGTTCTCAGGCCAGGTGTAGGAGCCAACAGTCATGAAGGCCATCCCATCCAGGGTACCCACAGGCGGTCTGGCGCCAGGGAAGCGGTCATTAACCCGCGCCGGGGTGTAGACGACGGGATAGAGCAAAGCGGCGAAGAACAGGAACGCCAAACTAGCAACCCAAACCCGCCGCCGAGCCACCGACCGCCAGCGCCTCGCCCTGACCCAAAGCTCAGGCACAACCACCGCCGTGGCAATGCCCAACATCACCCAGGCCTGAATGTAGAACTTGAACACGGTGTTCATCCGCCACCAAATCTTGTCCCCACCCAGGTGATCCTTGAGGTACACCACCTCGCAACCCACAGCCACCAACAACGCGATGAAGACCAACAGAGAGGTGAAAAGCTTTTCGGGTGAGGTATCATCGCGCAGAAGGAGCAGTAATGCCCCCACAACCAGCGGCAACATGAAAGCCAGCACCGAGAACTTGAGCAGAGCCAACACCACTGCAAACAGCAACATCCCGCCCAGGCCGTAGATGGCCAGAAGATAGCTCGAGGTCTGGCGATGCACCAGAGCCTTGTAGAGCTCAGCCAGGTGGGGCAACTCTTCCCACCACGACAGCACCAGCCGCACAAAGCGCAACACACCCAGCCTGCTGCGCTGCTGCACCAGTTCCACCAGCAAGAAACTGATGACGATGAACAGGAAAAAGCCCCACACTGTGAGAAACTCCCCCAGAGCTGTCCGCCCACGGGTAATGGCCAGGCCCAGGCCAACGTAGAGAGCCTTATAATGGGCGAAAAAGGGACGGTAGAACAACAAGCTCAGGCCACCAACAACGACTGTCATCACCGCTGGCCAGAAGAGTTGCCATCTGCCACGCGTTAACCTCTCCCGCAGGAGAAAAGCTAGCGCTATGAGGCACAAATACGTTGGCAGGTCCCAGGTGTTGATCACCGCCAGGGCCCCCAGACACAAGCTGGTGACTAGCAGTTGGAGGATGGAAGATAGAGATTGGATATTGGATATTGGATATTGGAGGTTTGGCGTTTGATGTTTGACATTTGACGCTCTAAGAACGATATTTAAACCCAAAGCTAAAACGAGGATGGTAAACGGTATCCCAATCATGTGGGGGTGCAGATCAGCAAAGAGGAAACTGAAGTAGGGGAACTCGTTGATGGTGCCTTCGATGACGCGGGTGCGACCGAAGTAGTCCAGAGGAGGCAGCGACTGGCCCTGGATGAGCTTCCACAAGCCAGGCCACACTCGCACCAGCTCCTCCAGGCCGGGGATGCTGCTCTTAAAGCTGGAGCCACCCAACTGGCTCAACCGCTCCACCAGATGCACCAGTCCATCCAGGTTGCCCAACACCGCCACGAATACTGCCGCTAGTAGTCCGGAAATGAAGGGGCCAGAGGCAATGTCACTGACATCTTGCACCGCATCGCCCGGAGGTGAACCTCCGGGCTGAAAGAGCGAAGCCCCTTCGGGGCTGGATTCCAGCCCACAGGGCTTCGTTCTCTCAGCGTGGGGATTTATCCCCGCGCCTTTAGCCAGATTATACCCCACACAAAACGCATTCCCCACCGTCAGGGCAAACAGCATCGGAATCG
>CAZRSI010000253.1:0-3613 GCA_964602575.1 uncultured Anaerolineae bacterium | reverse complement strand
TAGTTAATCTGGCCGTGGAGCACGCCTGGGAGGAATTTGGTGCGGAGGATGACCAAACAGAAAGTGAGGATACAAGATGGACGGACTGTATTTAATTATTGGAGGAGCTATCATCGCCCTCTTGTTGGGCTTTACCTTAGGTTTCCTGCTCAGCAATTACTTAAGCCGATCTCGAGTGGAGTCGGCCAGAGCAGAAGCCAACCGCTTACTGGCAGAAGCTCAAACGAAGTCCAAGGAACTGGTGCTTGCAGCCAAAAGCGAAGCCATAAAGATCCGTGACCAAGCTGAGGCCGATATCCAGAAAAAGCGCCTGGACCTCCAGCGAGAAGAGGAAAGGCTGCAAAAACAACGCGAAGTCACCGACCGCAAACTGGAACGCATTGAGAGGAGAGAACGCCAGCTCAATAAACGCCAGAGCAAATTGGATCGGTTACAGAACGAGCTGGAGAACCTACAGCAAGAAAGACTCCAAGAACTGGAGAGGATATCTGGCCTGACTAGAGAGGAAGCAAAAGAACTGTTGTTACAGGCCGTTGAAGAAGATGCCCGCCAGGATATGGCTCGCGTGATCAGGCAGGTAGAGGCCGAAGCTAAAGAAGAAGCCGAGCGCCGCGCCCGCGAGATCATCACCATAGCGATTCAGCGTCTGGCTTCCGATCATGTGGCCGAAACAACGGTCTCCATGGTGCCATTGCCAAGCGATGAGATGAAAGGGCGCATCATCGGTCGGGGCGGGCGCAACATCCGGGCCATCGAGAAGGCCACCGGGGTAGACGTGGTAGTTGATGACACCCCTGAAGCGGTGCTCCTCTCCTGCTTCGACCCTGTACGGCGTGAGGTGGCTCGTGTGGCTTTGAACAAGCTAATTCTGGACGGTCGCATCCATCCCGGCCGCATCGAACAAATAGTGAAGAAGGCTCAGGAAGAAGTAAACGCCATCATCCGCGAAGAAGGGGAACGGGCAGCTTTGGAAGCTGGTGTGGCTGGCCTCCCTCCTAAGATTATCGAGCTATTGGGCCGGCTCAAGTTTCGCACCAGCTATGGCCAAAACGTTCTGGCTCACTCACTGGAAACTGCTCACCTGGCAGGTATGATGGCCGCCGAACTGGGAGCCAATGTTGAACTGGCTAAGAAGGGAGGCCTTCTGCACGACATCGGCAAAGCAGTTGACCACGAGGTAAACGGCCCTCACGCCCTCATCGGCGCCGATATCGCCAGACGACTGGGCATGTCTGAGGAACTCGTCAATTGCATTGCCAGCCACCATGGCGAAGAGGAGCCACAAAGCCTGGAGGCCATCCTTGTCCAGGCCGCCGATGCCATATCCGGGGCTCGCCCAGGCGCTCGCCGCGAAAGCCTGGAGACCTACCTCAAGCGTGTGAAGGCCCTGGAGGAACTGGCCGATTCCTTCGAGGGCGTGGACCAATCCTATGCCATTCAAGCTGGCCGCGAGATCAGGATTATGGTAAAACCCGAAGAGATTGATGACCTGGCCGCCATCCAGCTCTCCAAGAAGATCGCTAAGAAGGTGGAGGAAACTCTGGAGTACCCAGGCCAGATCACAGTCACGGTGATTCGCGAGACAAGAGCGGTAGAGCATGCCAAGTAAGGAGTGAAACGCGAAGCAAGATAAGGCCCTGATCCGAAATCAGGGCCTTATCTTTATCCAAACCGGGTGTTCGTCTCCACCCTGGCATCCAGAATCAACTTCAACTCCTCAGGTGTGTCAGCGCGGATGATGTCCAAAGTGGCATCGAACTCTCTCAGAGCTTCAAGCACGGCGTCGGTGGGATTGATGGCAGTAATAGTATGACCAAGGTCTCCGCGCACCACCCCTGCATCATTGTGGCTCTGCCCCAGGGTGACTCGGAAGTGGGTGATATAGTTGCTGGCCGCCTCATACCAATCCCATGATGCCCCCTGAGGGAACAAAAGATAGTGGCTACGATAATGAATCTCGGCCGGCGACTCAACAGAGGGCGGCTCGATTTCAGGCCGTAAGACGGGTTCGGTCTCCTTCAAAGCTCTCACCGCCGGTACCGGCGACCTACCCTCGGGGAAATAGCCGCCCAGCAGCCAGACGCAGTGGCCAAAGAAATATGGGGGAGCTTTCCGGGCAATCCATTCGAACATAGCCACTGTCGCCTCAGCGTGGGTCTGGAGATCATAGCCTGGATACCTGGTGTCCGCTTGTCTCACCTCGCCCGGCGCGGGAACCCATATCCCACCCTCCGTGCCGATTATAGGTACCTCCAGCCCGAAATATTCGCGGAGCAAATTCTGGGCCACCTCGCCACACATCAAGCTCACGTCATCGTCCATGATGGTACGGCCAGGATCATCGGCCTGGCAGATGGGATCATCGGGATACTCGAAATGCCACTCGCCCTGTTCGTCCTTGTAGAAGTGGTTACACATGTAAGGGTGAACAGCTAACCATGCTCCGTTCTCGAAGACCGCCTTGGCTCGGTCGTATGCATTGTCCGCCAGCCACCGGAAGTAACTCTGGTAAGTGCGGATACTACTGTGCCTGGCATCGAAGCCACAGGGAGCCAGAGCAGGGAATCCGGGATAACCACCCTGCTCGATCACCGCCTCGGCGTCATCGAGCCAAGCAGGCATAACCAGCTCAGCACCACCGTACTGGACGATGCCTTTGTATGGCGGCTTCCATTCACCATCGAGGTTAGGTTCGTTGTTGACCTCAAACCAGCGGGTGATCCCTTGATCCACGTACTCCTTGACGATGTTGATGTGCGACTGAGGCAGAGTGCCTGGGTTGGGCTCCCCTCGATAGAGGCGTACGATGGGCATGATGCCGAGGGCCCGGAAACGGGCAGCGGCGTGTCTCTGGTTGCCCCCATCGTCCAGAATCTTGATCCAGCCCAACTTCAACTCCGCCAGCCTGTCGTACCAGCCCTCGTAGCTTTTCCAAAGATCGCCCCAGCCATGCATCCCCCGCGGATTGCGCGAACGCTCATACTCGCTCAAGTGCATAATTCGCCTCCTACTTGAATGCTTGCAAAGTGCTAACGACTACACAATTCTTTACACATTTCTTACTATATCATACTATTTCTACTTTGTCAATCCCGCCATGTACAGCGGCTAGGGCAATCGTAAACTCTGCTAACCTCCCGCAGGTTATGCACATTAATGGCAGAGAGCCTCGAATTAGAGGGGGGCCTTTGGTCAGAAATTTGAACCTGCAGGAGGTTCTGGCGCCCCAATCCAAAGAATGCGATTGCCCTGGTACGGCGGCCGTCAGCTACCGCCGAGGAGGCTTCTCAGCGATAGAAGCTCCAAAGGGCGCCCTTGCCCCGTCCGGACGGCGGGGACGCCGCCCGGAGAGCAGGATTTTCTCATCTACTGGATAGTGAAGAAGGACTCGTCGAACTCGGGTTTTCCCTCGTATCTCTTCATAAAGAACCCTGGCACCAGGTCGAGGTGCTCGAAGATGTCAGGGTTTACATTGATCCCAGCTTGGTGAAAGGCCTTCACAACAGCCTTGGGAGAGGGTGGGCATCCCTTCACGGCGATCATCTCCTGGATGTCGGGGTTATCTTTGTTGGCCTGGTACATACACTTGCCAATCAGGATGGTCTTCTTCTTG
>CAZRSI010000252.1:0-3642 GCA_964602575.1 uncultured Anaerolineae bacterium | reverse complement strand
ATGGCTACCGTCCGCTTCGCCGTGCAGGTCACAGGTCCAGGCCCCATCACCAACACTGTGCTGCTCGATGATGGGATGGGCAACGTGATCGAGAGAAGCGTGACGACGGGAGGCAGGGAATACAGACTTTTCTTGCCCTTCATCGGGCATCCGGGTGAATTAAGGGACGTAGAAAGAAGCCACCAGGATGAACCTGGTGGCTTCTTTTGTCGGTCGTCAGTGGGGATGCGGACGGGTACTACTCACGGCGAACCCCAATAGGCCACGGGGATGCCCTCGTATACCGAGGTGATATCGCCAGGGCCAGCACCCCTGTTGACCACTACTACAGAAAGCAAGGTCGGGGTCTGATCTCTCTGCCCGTCCTGATCCACGTCGCACCACTGCTTCACGTCCGTCACCTCTATTTTTCCCGCGCCAATGAAGCCAGGGGTCACACTGCCCACGTTGGCCAAATCTATAAGCCTGATGTGCTTGGTAGGCAACCAGAAGTTGGTCGTGTAGCTAACCACGCTTCCGGTCTTGTTTGTGACCTTCAACTGGAGCTCTATATCGTTGCAGTTGGAATTGTTACGAACGGCGATCAAAGAAGTCACGCTTTGATCATTGCTCCCTTTCGCCAGGAAGGGCAGCATGATGGCGCTGGTGGCCTCCTTCTCCCCCTCCGCAAGGGCATTGTAGGCCCCACCCTGCCTCTCACCAGCGATGGTGTGTCTCCAGCCAGGCAGAGACTCATCGTATAATTTGATCTTCTTCAAGTCAATCACGGCGAAGATGGGCTGACCATCCCGCGTATTGCCTGGATAGTCAACCTGGGCGTGAGACTCGATCTCGACCGCCCCAACGTAGCCCGCGGGATAGTTGATGCCCAAGTCACTGATGGCCGGCAGGTAGAAGGTTTTGCTTCCTCCACGAGGAACCCAGTCGCCCACATAATAGAAGGAATTCCCGCTTTGATCGAAGAACTCCACCGTGACCCAAGTGGGCTGGGAATGTTGGGTCAGGTTCTGCACCTGAATGCTGGCCTCCCAGCCACTCAGCTCGCGCCAAACCAGATCGCCGTAAAAGACCGTATCGGTGCTGAGCTTGTAGGGCCGAGCTTCATAGGTCAGCAGTGTTCCCATGTCGTCTGAGGGCAGGAAGCTGGTTTGATCAATGATGATCCCCAGAGGCTCGTCGGACTCGATGTAAACGGAACCCAGCCATTCGGGACCCAGCACCTCTGACACCCTCATTCGTATGGACTCCCCTGGTGCCAACACGATGTCCTCCGAGTGGCTGAAGATTTCGTCCCCTTGCTTTTGATAGTTGAGGGTTATGGAAGCGCAGCCCCGACCGGAGTTCTGGATGATCATCTCCGTATCCAGGTTGTGATACTGTCTCATAGCATAGGGCGCAAAGTACTGGTACTTGGGCCCGCCCCCCTCCTGGTTCTCCGAGATACCAGGGTAGGCACTAGAAACAAGGGTGCCATAGTCGTTGGGCCCCTGGCGTTGGACTATCACGGCTATCGGTTCGCCGGTGCCCATGAATTCATCCTCCCACTGCTGCCATTTGAGACTCTTGGGCCGAGGATCAAGGGGACTTGGTTCAAGCAGGACATAAACAGCTTCCGCGCAGGCCTCCTCAAAGAGGCTCGCGTCCACCGAGTAGACGATCGCTGACTTTGCCTCGCTGGGGATGTTGTTGGGCTTCAGCGGCCAGACAGCGTTCTCAACGATCCGCTTGCAAGCGGACTCAATCGGGCCTGGGTCGCTGTAGGGGCACTCGCCCGAATACTCTCCCCAGAAGAATACTATCACCCCGGTGTCCTCATCACCCCCGTTCTGCACCTGAATCTGGGTCTCCCAACCGTCCTCGTTATCAATAGCGGGCAACTGGATGCGGCGCGGCTGGCGCTCCAGCTTGAACCAGGTCGGGTCGTCATCGTCACGGATGGGCGCGCCAGGCAGCGCATAGTCGTCGAAACGCGAGCCAGAGTAGTCTGTGGGCTCAACGTTCACCGGAATCTCCGGCCATCCAGGGAACTCAGGGCTCTCCCACGCCCGCCCCGGCGTGCCGGCGTGGTTGTTGGCCACCCTGTTGGCCGCCGTGTGAGCATCCGGGTCGGCCGGGTCGAAGTTCGGGAATCTCTGGTCGAAGAGGCCAATCTCATTGTAGCTGACCCAGCCGTGGTTGAGGACGATGGTCCCCAGCCTCACGTACTTCGTCTCCTTAATGCGCACCTGGTACTTGACGCGCAGGGAGAAGGTGACCGGGATGGGCGGGTCGTAGGTGACATCGCCGAAGCGCAGTAACAGGCCCTGTGGCGGGATGGGCAGCCGCGTAGCCACCTCCACCTCGTCGTCGCCCTCGTTGTTGCCCTTGAGGATCTCCTCGGCCAACACAACGGCTGAGGGGTATGTAAGCTCGAGGTAGCCACCACCAACCGCTGGCGCGTAAGTGCGCAGCAGCAGATCCTCGCCAAGAGCCAGGTCTGGCGGCGCCACGTCGGCGTCTATCTCGCGACCGGTGACCGGATCATGCCCGGTGACGTGGATGGCAGCCGACACGCTGCCGTTGATCAGCAGGCCCGGCACTCGCAGGTCATTCGCGTCATCGGCAATATAGTTATACAGTCCGTCGTAAAACACCACCCCCGTAGCCGTGATGATGCCCGTGTTGGGAATATCCGCCGTGTATTCGATGACGTCGCCGGGGCTGGGCAGGCCGTCCCCGTTGTCCTCGTAGATGCTCCACTCCGGGTCGGTCTCCTCCAGCACCGGCAGGGCCAGAGTATCGTGGAGCAGGTCATCGTCCTGGGCAATCGCCACGCCGGGGAACGTCGTGCTGTACTTGGTGGTGGGCACGCCCGTCACTGTAGCGGTGTCGTTCCCCAGGATCACCGGCGTAGCGTCCAGGGCGAAGGTCCCGGCGGGGAAGTCCACCATTACGGTGCGGATGGCCAACAGGTAGAAGTAGCCATCGGGATTTATCTCGCCGTCCGGAGCCAGCGGCGCCAACTCGCCCTCCGCGCTGGCCCACAGGGCGTGGGCGGTGGTGAACTCCGAATTGGAGCCCTCCCGACCGACGATGCTGACGAAGGGCCCCGACGCCGTCTCCACGTGACCACTGGGAGGATCCGTGAGCTCGATCTCGTTAAGCCAGGTATCTCCTTCGTTGTAGATGAAGTAGCAGTAGGTAACCTCCGTATTGGGTAACACCAACAGGTCGTCAACCGCCTCGGTCTCGCACTTGGTCTGGATCTCAGCGTCACTCAGACCGGCTGTGTCCCCCAGGAAGACTTTCTTATCCACCCGGATGCGGGCGTTGAACACGGTGGTGGTTTCGACCCGGATGTTGTTTCCCGCATCGGGATCGGGCGTGGGCGTGGCATCGTCCGGGTAGTAGTCCGGGATATTGAGGGCCGGGAAGATGGCGTCTGCCTCGTCCTCGCTTACGGCCCGCACCTCAGCCCGGTTCACCAGGGTGCGCGGTGAGAGGCCAGCATCCACCCTAGCAGTGATGGTGAAGCTGATCTCCGTAGCGGCATTCAGCCGGCCTGGCTCGCCGTTGCCCTTGTTGTCCTCGCCATTCCCCACCAGGCAGAACACCGTGCCATCGTCGCGGAAGTAGCAGTGCATGTCCGCCGGAATCGTCCAG
>CAZRSI010000251.1:0-3660 GCA_964602575.1 uncultured Anaerolineae bacterium | reverse complement strand
CCCTTGATCGTCGAAGGTCTCTGACCGGGCGGGAAGGTCTCCCGACCGAGGCGGGGGGGCTCGGTCAGGAGACCTTCGCCCATTGGGGAAGTGACACCTACGCTGGTTGCTCCTCAGGCGCTTGCTGCCAGTGGACCATCTCCCAGGCCCTAATGTAGTCCAGGATGCGGAGAGCCAGGGCCTTCATGTCCCAGTCGGGCAGGAGGATGGAAATCGAGGCCTCCGGCTTGCCGATCATCTTGACAGCCCCCTGCCCCATGACCTGGCCCTTGCCCCTCTCGATACGGATGGCCCAGGGATTTCTGTACCGGGCCGGATCCAGCTTCTTGATTCGGAACACCCGGGCCTCGTAGCCGTCTTCACGGGGACTGCCCTTGAAGTCCACCCAACCTTCCTCGGGGAGCCGGTCGTTGACGATGAGATAACAGAGCAGGCGGGCGTCGTCAGTGTTCAGATAGGCGTGCACTGTCTCAGTGGCACCTTTGCCTTCGGTGTAGTTGAGCAAGGTGACACCGATCTTGTTGCGCTTGGGGTCGGGGTCCAAAAGATCTTGAAAATCAAGAACTTGCTTGTTGGTTTTGTAGACAGCGATTTGCCTGGCCATGGTTGTTCCTTTAAGGTACCCTCATGCTCAGCCCAATGCGTCCTCGCTCAACATCAACGCTGATCACCTTGACCTTCACCACATCGCCCACGGAGACTACTTCATGGGGGTTCTTCACGTAGCGGTCGGCCATCTCTGAGACGTGCACCAGGCCGTCCTGCTTGACCCCGATGTCCACGAAGGCGCCGAAATCCACCACGTTGCGCACCGTGCCCTCCAGGATCATTCCCTCCCGCAGGTCTTCCATCTTGAGGACATCGCTGCGCAGGATGGGCTTGGGCAGCTCGTCGCGGGGGTCGCGGCCGGGCTTGATGAGATTGTCGAAAATGTCGGTCAGGGTGGGCAGGCCCACCTCCAGCACCTCGGCCAGTTCAGCCAGGTCGTTCTCCGCCCGGAAAGCCTTCACCCGCTGAACCAGGTCGGGTTCGTCCCCCCGCACGCCCATCAGGGCGAAGAGGTTCTCCACCACGGGATACGACTCCGGATGGATGAAGGTGTTGTCCAGGGGATTCTCCCCATCGGGGATCTTGAGGAAACCTGCCGATTGCTCGAAAACCTTTTCCCCGACCCCCTTGACCTTTTTCAGCTCCTGGCGGGATTTGAACGGCCCGTGCTCGTCCCGATACTTGACGATAGCTTTGGCCGTCCGCTTGTTGATGCCCGAAACGTATTGCAGCAGGGCTGGCGAGGCGGTGTTGAGGTCAACTCCCACATAGTTGACGGCCGACTCCACCACGGCGTCCAGAGCCTCGGCCAGCTTCTTCTGATCCACGTCGTGCTGGTAGAGGCCCACGCCAATGGAGCGGGGCTCGATCTTGACCAGCTCGGCCAGGGGGTCTTGCAGGCGGCGGGCGATGGAGACAGCACCGCGCATGGAGACATCCATGTCTGGTAACTCCTCCCTGGCCAGCGGGGAAGCGGAGTAAACGGACGCGCCGGCCTCGTTGACGATGACGTAGACCCCGCGCCCGGCCTGGGCGATGACCTCGGCGACCAGGGCCTCCGTCTCGCGGGAGGCGGTGCCGTTGCCGATGGCGATGACATCCACGTTGCCCCTGATGACCAGGTTCACCAGCAGTTCCCTGGCCTCGTCCCACTGCTTCTGGGGTTCGTGGGGATAGATGGTCGTGCCGCCCAGGAACTTCCCCGTCTCATCCACCAGAGCCACTTTGCAGCCGGTACGGTAGCCTGGATCAATGCCCATCACCCTCTTGCCCCGCAGCGGCGGCTGGAGCAGGAGGTTGCGCAGGTTGGTGGCGAAGACTTTGATGGCGTGGTCGTCGGCTTCGTCGGTGCGAGCGTTTCTCAGTTCGCGCTCGATGGAGGGGGCGATGAGCCGCTGGTAGCCGTCAATGGCGGCCTCCCTGACCTGAGAGGCGAAAATGGAGCGCTCGTTCTTCACATAGCGGCTCAGGATGTCGGCCACGATCTCGTCGGTGGGCGCTTCCAGTTTGACCTTGAGCACACCCTCCTTCTCCCCCCGGTTGATGGCCAGCAGGCGGTGGGGCGGGATGGCCTTCAGCGGCTCGGCGTACTCGTAGTACAGTTGGTACTTGCCCTGCGGATCGAGGGAGGCATCGGCCACGGTGCAGACCAACAGGCCCTTGTCAAGGGTGCGCTCCCGCACCGCTTTGCGCAGGTCGGCGTCTTCGGAGATGACCTCGGCCACGATGTCCCGCGCCCCGGCGTAGGCTTCCTCCACCGTGGGCACCTCTTCGCTCAGGTAGTCCTGGGCGAACTCGTCCAGCGCTCCCTCGGTGATCTCCTGGGCCAGGATGAGTTCCGCCAGCGGTTCCAGCCCCCGTTCCCTGGCGATGGTGGCCCGCGTGCGTCGCTTGGGCTTGTAGGGCAGGTAGAGGTCCTCTACCTCTTGCAGCACCATGGCCGCTCGGATCTTGGCTTCCAGTTCTGGAGTCAGCTTGCCCTGCTCGGCGATGCTCTTCAGCACCGTCTCCTTGCGCTCCTCCAGGTGGCGCAGGTATTTCAGTCGGGCCTGGATAGTCCGGAGCTGCTCCTCGTCCAGCCCGCCGGTCATTTCCTTGCGATAGCGGGCGATAAAGGGCACGGTGTTGCCCTCGTCCAGCAGTTGGACGGTGCGGGCGACCTGATCGGCCTCCAGGCCCAGTTCCTGGGCGATGGTGGTGATGATGATGTGTTCGGTCATTGTCTCTCCTGAACCAGACCTGACAGGTCTATTGGATCTTATTATACCACAAAAGCGCGGCTGACGACAATCGCCGCGCTTTCGTGCTTGCCTTGCTCTTGGACAATTCCTTGATTCAGGCCCTTCCGTGCCTCCTGGCCAGAATAGCCGTGAGGGCGGCAAGCGCCGCCAGCGCCGCCAGCGCCAGCCACGGCGCACGTCCTGAGTGTAGCCGAAGGGCCAGAAGTTCCAACCTGCTCACCGGCTCCCCATAGCCGCCCACAGGGATGGGCACAGGGGTGGCCGTGGGCGTGGGGGTAGGCGAGGGAGCGCCAGCGGGCCAGTAGCCGAAGGTGCGGTCGCTGGCCGTCCCGTCGCTCTGCACGCCGCCGAAGAGGATCACTTGGCCATTGGCCGGCGCGGCCGCCGCACTCATCAACGCAATGGGCATGTCCGCCTGTTGCGTCCAGGTGTTGGTCACGAGGTCGAACTCCCATGTGTCGTCGAGGATCTCGTAGGTATCCCCGTGCTGGCCGCCGAACAGGTAGGCCTTGCCCCCGCTGAGGGCCGCGGAGGCCAGCACGCGGGGCGCATCGGGCGCCGCCCCCCACCGGCGTGATGCTCGACCAACTGTCGCCGACCGGGTCGTAGATGTAGACCGGCGCGTTGGAGTGAGGCGACACGCTGCTTCCGCTGAGCACGCAGAGCTTGCCGTCCGGGGTGACCACGACGCTGGCACCGAAGATATAGACGGGCGCGTCCGCGCCCTGGGTCCAGGAGTTGGCGACCGCATCGAACACCCACACGTCCTGGCGGGCGGGGTAGGTGCCGTTGGCCTTGGTGATGCCGCCCAGCACCACCATCTTCCCGTCCGGCAGGGTGACCATGCTGTGGTAGGCCCGGTCCGGCGGTG
>CAZRSI010000250.1:0-3722 GCA_964602575.1 uncultured Anaerolineae bacterium | reverse complement strand
CGCTACGCTGGCGCGCTGGAGGCCGGCGCCAAGTGGGATCGCTGGCCGCTGTACTGGTACTGGGTGGACGAGGGCGGCTATGTGGGCCCTCACACTCAACCGTTTCCCGGCTATCACGACTACGACACGCTGGTGATCCAAGACATCGAGCACGGCCTCGCCCCCATCGCTATCTTGTTAGGCACGCCCGACCAGCGGGCCACGAGCGGCTCCCCCAATGTCCCGCCGCCCCGCGTGAAGAACAAGGTCTTTTCACTGCCAGGGCAGGTCAGGCTGCAGCAGGGCGAGGCAAGCACCGCCGCCTCTCCACCTGGCGGCCTCTTCGAGCCCATCTTCGCCGATGGCACCGATACTCCGGCGCCAGGCAAGCCCGTCAACCAGGCCAACCCTTGGGCGGTCTTTGTCTCCAACACCGTGCAGCGCTACAAACCGGGCGGCGACCTGGCCCAAGACCAGGGCTGGGGCGATGGCGTGGGCGTCCGCTACTGGGAGGTCTGGAACGAGCCCGATCTGAACCAGTTCTGGAGCGGCACGGTGGAAGAGTACTATCGCCTGCTGGAGGTTGGCTACAAGACCATCAAGGCTGTTGATCTGGAAGCGACAGTCCTCCTGGGTGGGCTGGCCTTTTTTGAGAAGGAGAGTTGGCTGCCCGACCTGTTAGCGCAGACCGGCGGCGATCCGACCAAGGCGTACTTCGACGTCCTCTCTTTCCACTACTACTGGAGCATCTACGACACGGAGTATTGGTTGTGGCGTACTCGCAGCGCGTTAAACGCTAACGGCCTATCCCACGTGCCCATCTGGATCACCGAGAGCGGCGTGCCTGTTTGGGATGATTTCCCAGCCACAGCCTACGGCGTACCCCCCGACAGCCCCTGGCGAGGTACAATGGGAGAGCAAGCGGCCTACATCATCCAGAACGCAGCGCTGGCCTTTTACTCTGGTGTGGAGCGATACTACCACTTCATGCTCCACGATGATTGCGGCAACGAGCCTCCGGATGCCTTTGGCCTGCGGCAGAACTTTACCCCTCACGCCTGCAACCCGGCTCAAGGCAAGCGCCGCCCGGCCTACGCCGCCTATCAGTTAGCCGTGGAACAGTTCCGCGATCTAATCCCTCTCTGGCGCGCGAAAAACGGCGGGCAGGATCAGGTAGCCTTCTACCGAGCCAACGACCAATCGCGGGTGCTGGCCCTGTGGGCCACTGACGGCCTCACCGTCACGGCGACGGTCAGCGCCACGGGCGAAACGGGACAACTCTACTGGATCGAGCCTATCTCGTCCCCGCTGGGCACTACCGGCATCACCCGCACCCTGACTCTCACCCCCACCAGCGGCGTTTACACCCTGACGCTCCCCCCGGCCACCAATCAGAACTCCTGGGAGAACTGGATCGGTGAAGATGATCCCAACTACTACATCGGCGGGCGGCCCTATCTGCTGGTGGAGCGCGATACGCTGCCGCCTACCTCCAGTGTGAAACCGCTGCCGCCAACCAGCAACCCACATTTCGTGGTGCGCTGGGCGGGAGAGGACTTGGGCTCCGGCATCGCCAGCTACGACGTGTGGTTCAACGAGGACGGCGGCCCGTTTCAAGCCTGGATAACCGATACTACGGCAACCAGTGCGGCTTTCACCGGGGTCATCAGCCACACCTACGGCTTTGCCGTCCGCGCCCGCGACCGGGCCGGCAACGAGGAGCCGATTCCCACCGCGTCCCAGGCCAGCACATTGGTCGTGGCCGGCGTCCCTGTGTCGGGCACGGTGATTGACGCGGAAGGTGGGGTGGTCATAGGCGCCACCGTTACCATCAGCAGCACCGACACGCTAACTGAGGTTGCCAGCGGCGAGGGTGGGTCCTGGTCGGCGATGTTGCCGGCAGGTGAGTACGCCTTTTATGCCAGCGCGCCCGGCTATGGCACCTGGCCAGCACCTCGTCACGTGACCATCAGCGACTCAACTCACATCACTCTCACCCTGGCGCCGCCGGTAAATGCCGTGACCGCTGGCGACTTCGAGGGACCGCAGGTGTGGGACGCCTGGGCGCGACCCAACGGTGAGGTCTCGCTCTCCACGGAGGCCTTTGATGGACAGTCTGCTGCACTCCTGGGAGGTGGAGCCGGGCGGCCGGTGACCTGTATCCAAAACGGTCAGCCCGGTGAGTTGTGGACCTTGCAGCAAACAGTGAGCGTGCCACAAGGCTACCAGCCAACGCTCTCGTTCCTGTCCGCCATCTCTACCACGCAAACGACCTTCGACTATGCCTGGCTGGAGGTGGTGATTCTGGATGAGGGCCAGCCGCATTATCTCGTGCCCTGGGGGGAGCGGTGGCGAACCTCCGACTGGACCCTTACCTCGTTGGACCTGTCGGCTTGGCAAGGGAGGACGGTGGACGTACTCTTCCAGGTCGTCCACTGCTCAGCTCAATCCTTCATCGCCACCTTGGATCGGGTGAGCATGGGCACAGCCAGATTACCGTATCGGCTTTTCGTCCCCATGGCCATGAAGTGAAAGACCCTCACCCACCCCTACCCTTTGGGCACCCCTCCCTCTCCCGACGGCGACATCCGCTACTACCGAGATGCCGAGGGCGTTCATCACGTGCCCAAGCGCTCTCTTGATGAACTGATCCTGCAGGAATACTAACACATCGTACTTAAGGAGGAAGCTATGGTAATTCAGCAAGTCAAATTGGTGTTGATTGGGGTGGGAAACATCGGACGGCGTTTCTTGGAAATCCTCACTCGTAAGGAGGAGTTTCTGCGCGCCCGATACAACCTGGAGTTGGTCCTGGTGGGAGTGGCAGACACCTCCGGTGCGGCCCTGTCTGCTGAGGGACTTGATCCGACGCGGGTGATCCAGCTCAAACGGGAGGGACTGGGAGTCGCAGCTTATCCGCGTTTTGGCAGGCCTGGTCTAGGGGCTCTGGAATTGGTTCAGCGGGCTCAAGCCGACGTGCTGCTGGAGGCCTCGCCAACTAACCTGCGGGATGGGCAGCCGGGGTTGGGATGCATAGAAGAAGCACTGCGGCAGGGAATGCACGTGGTGACGGTTAACAAGGCCCCCCTGGTACTGGCTTATCCCCGGCTCACCAAGCTGGCGGCGGACAGGGGTGTGAAGTTGGCCTTCAGCGGGGCGGTGGCAGGGGGGCTGCCCACGGTCAACATCGGGCGGCGGGACTTGGCCGGATCCGAGGTCTTGCGGCTGGAGGGCATCCTGAACCTGACCACCAACTACATCCTCACCCAGATGGCAGAGAAGGGCAAATCCTACGCTGAGGCCCTGGCCGAGGCCCAGGCGAATGGCCACGTCGAGGCTGATCCTAGCCTGGATGTGGAAGGGTGGGATGCGGCTAACAAGCTGGTGATCCTGGCCCAGAGCGTGCTCGAGTACCCGGCCAGTCTAGAAGATGTAGAGGTGGAGGGCATAACCCGGATCGGGCCTGAGGATTTGGAGCGGGCGGCAGCTAGCGGCAGAGTCATCAAGCTGATCGCCCTGGCTGAGAAGGAGGACGGCGGCTATCGTCTCAGTGTGCGGCCCACATGGCTGGACCGTTCTCATCCATTGGCCCGCCTCACCGCTCACCAGATGGGTATCGTCTACCACACCGACATCAACGGTACTATCCTCGCTGTCATAGATGAGGAGGAACCCCTGCCCACGGCGGCATCTATGCTGCGGGATCTGATCAACATCTACCGGTAAAGGAAAGCGAGAATGAG
>CAZRSI010000249.1:0-3734 GCA_964602575.1 uncultured Anaerolineae bacterium | reverse complement strand
TCTAAGTGGTGTACTCCATGAACCCCCGGCCCGTTTTCTTTCCCAGTTCTCCGGCCTTTACCTTCTGGTAAAGCAAATCCACGGGGTGGAAGCGAGGGCCAAGTTTCTTCTCTAACTCCTCCAGTTTTTGCACCACAACATCCAGTCCTACCTCGTCGGCGTACTCCAGGGGGCCCATGCGCCGATCGCCCACCTTCATGCCCAGGCCGGCGATGCAGGCCATGTCAATATCATTGATGTTGGCGATGCCTTCCTGCGCACACAGCGCCGCCTCGTTGATTATGGCCATCATCAGGCGATCCACGCTGAACTCGGTGCCGGTGGCCACCTGGCCCGATTCCTGCAGCTCTTTGATCATCTCCTTGACTGGCTCGTCGGTCTCCTCGCCGTAGCCATAGAAGCCAGCTCCCGCTTTCTCGCCGTGGCGGCCCGATTGGTAAAGTTTCTCGAACAGAATGGCGGGCGTCATGCGGTCGCCGTAGTTGGAGTAGAGATACTTGCCCACGTCGTAGCAGACGTCAATGCCGATCATATCCATCAGCGTGAAGGGCCCCATGGGCCAGCCGAACTCCGTCATGGCCTTGTCCATTTCGGCTGCGGTGGCTGCTCCCTCCTGCAGGCAGAGCACCGCTTCGTTCAGATAGGGCATCAGCAGGCGGTTGACCAGGAAGCCAGGGCATTCCTTGACCACCACGGGAAGCTTGCGCAGTTCCTCGGCGAAGCGCACCACGTCGTCCACGGTTTCCTGATCCGTCTGCGGGCTGGGGATGACTTCCACCAGCTTCATCACGTGGGCCGGGCTGAAGAAGTGCATCCCGATCACCTTGTGGGGCCGCTTGGTGGCGGAGCCTATCTCCTGGATGGACAGTGCCGACGTGTTGGAGGCTAAAATGGTCTCCGGCGGGCAAGCCTCATCCAGCTCGGCGAAGACCTGCTGCTTGATCTTCATGACCTCTGGCACGGCCTCGATGACGATATCCACGTCGGCGAATTCGTCGTAGGACAGGGTGGGGATGACCAAGTCCAGTTTCTCCTGCATGGTGGCGGGCGACATCTTGCCCTTGTCCACCCGCCGCTGGTAGATACTTCGGATCTTATCCATGGCTTTGTCCAGGATCTCTTGGTTGATGTCCTTGATCACCACCGGCAGGCCTGCGTAGGAGATGACCTGGGCGATCTCCGCGCCCATGAATCCCACACCCACTACTCCAGCTTTGAAGATGTACATTTTCTCCCTCCTTGCGTAACTTGATTACCACGTCACCAGTGGCATTGCTGCCTCTGGGTCGTCGAGCCGAACAAAATACATCCAGGTGTCGGGGAACTTGGCGAAGGCTGCATCATTGGCCGCTCCCAGCGTCTTGCCCACGAAGTACTCGCCGCTCTCAGGCTCGATAGCCACTACCCCTTCCTGGTTTCCCAACTCACTCTTGATTTTCTCAAAGATTTCCTTGCCCTTGGCGACGAACGCCTGGCGGGCCTTTTTATCCTTGTATATCGCTATATCAGCCATGCGTCTCCTTCCTTTCGCATCTACTTCCTCTCGATGATCATCGCCCCGCCCTGGCCACCGCCCACACAGGCCGTGGCCAGGCCCAGGGAGACATCGCGCTTGATCATCTCGTAGAGCAGGGTGATCACGATGCGCGTGCCCGTGCAACCCACCGGGTGGCCCAATGCGATGGCTCCGCCGTTGACGTTGACCCTATCCCAGTCCCAGCCGTCCTTCTCCAGCTCGATGCCCACAGCGATGGACTGGGCGGCGAAGGCCTCGTTGAGCTCTATGAGGTCAATGTCCTTAAGCGTGAGCCCTGCCTTCTCCAGCGCTTTGGGGACGGCTTTGGTGGGGCCGATGCCCATGATCTCCGGCGGCACGGCGGCGTAGGCGTAGCTGCGGATATAGGCCAGGGGTTCGTAACCCAGCGCTTTGGCCTTCTCCTCGGTCATCACGAGCATGGCTGCCGCGCCATCGGAGATGGGGCAGGCGTTGGCGGGGGTGACTGTCCCGCCTTTTTTGAACACGGTAGGGTAGAGGGCAGCCTTCTGAACGGTGAGGCCGGGGTTGATGCACTCATCCTCAGTGATTATATCGGGGGGGACTTCCCTGCCCGGCACCTTCTTGGGCACGGTCACGGGCACGATTTCGTCCTTGAACTTCCCCATCCTCGTCGCTTTGAAGGCCTTCCGGTTGCTCCACACGGCGAACTTATCCTGTTCCTCGCGGCTGATGCCGTACATCATAGCCAGGTTCTCCGCCGTGTAGCCCATGATCATGTTGCAGACGGGATCGGTAAGGCCCTCCCACAGGGTATCGGTGAACTGGGTGTGCCGCAGCTTGAGTCCCCACCGGGCCCCGCGCACCACGTAGGGGGCGGTGCTCATGCTCTCCGTGCCTCCCACCAGGAATACCTCTCCGTCGCCGGCCTGGATGGCCTGGTAGGCCGAGGATATAGCCACCATGCCCGATACGCAGTTTCGCTGCACGGTGACGCCGGGCACATGAGTGGGAACACCGGCCATCAGCGCGGCCACGCGGGCGAGGTTCGGCGCGTCGGAGTACTGGCCGATGCAGCCGAAGATAACGTCGTCAATTAGATTAGGGTCGATCTCCGTGCGTTTGAGCACCTCTCGCATCGTGATGGCTGCTAGATCTTGAGCCGGCAGATTTCTGAAGGCTCCGCCGTGGCGGCCGATGGGGGTGCGCACTCCCTCAATGATGACTACTTTTTTCATTCCTCCCTCCTCGTTGCTAAATTAGCGGTTATGAGATTGCAAGCCGCGCAGGAAAAGCTCAAAGGTTTCATCGAACATTGCTTTGGGGGCGAAGGGAATCATCTCCTGGCGGACGGGGTTGGCCATGAGGGTGAGGGCCCCGTTGAGGGCTCCCCACAGCACGCCGGCTGCCAACAGGGGGTCTTTAGTGGTGAATATGCCTTCTTCCATCCCCCGGCGTACGGCCTCCGCTGCCAGTTGGAGCCCTTTTGTGCTTTCCACCAGGATTTCCTGATACATCTCTGCTGGCACCTTTTCCCGGAAGCGTCCTCGGTCCAGGGCCATAAGTAAGCGGTAATAGTTGGGGTGGGTTTGGGCGAATTGCCAGTATGCTTCAGCCAACTGGCGGAGGCGTTTTTCGGGGGAGATGGGTTCGTTGCGTGCGTAGGCGTCTTCCAATTGAGACAGCAAGATGGAGAGGCCCTCTAGAAGCAAATGAGCAAGGATAGATTCCTTGCTCTGAAAGTAAAGATATACGGTTCCTTTGCTAACCTCGGCTTGGGCAGCGACATCATCCATCGTTGCCCGATGGATGCCTTTCTTAAAGAAGACTTCCCTGGCGGCCTCCAAAATCGCCCGTTGCCTTCTTGCCTTCTCACGAGCGCGCCGCTGCACTGTGGTCATCTCATGACCTTTCTGCTGGTTGACTTCCGGTCATTTACTGACTGAGGGTCATTATACAACAAAAGGGCGGAATTGTCAAATTGGTCTGGTGGTCAGATGGTCAGGTAGTCCAAAACCCAAGGAGTCTCCTTGACCGGCGACCATGAGACCATCCGACTATCAGGCCACTCGACCAATTCCGTTTCAGTCCCCCGAAGGGGATTCATTGTTTTTCTACTTCTTTTTAGCAACTCTGCCTCGCCTCCTGCCCCTCTTCAGCGGCACTTTGTTGGCTCGCCGACATCGAGGACACTCCACCACGTAGTGACGCGGGAGGGGATTTCCGGCCTCCGCTAAGC
>CAZRSI010000248.1:0-3762 GCA_964602575.1 uncultured Anaerolineae bacterium | reverse complement strand
GATGGGCCGCGCCGCCGCCGTGTGCTGGTGAAACTGGTTAGCAGTTTATAAACATAACCTATATAGCAGAGAGTATGGTAAAAATTGCTGATACAGCGCGAAAACAACTTTTATTGATTGATTCTGTATCCTGACGAAGTGGCTAATGACTCAAGTGAACATAACCCAGGAAGCTTTGGATGCTATTTTACCGAAAGTAGCTAAGCCTGCCCGCTACACTGGCCACGAGTGGAACAGCGTAGTCAAGGATTGGGACCAAGTTGAGGTCAAGGTAGCTTTGGCCTATCCAGATGTCTACGAGGTGGGCATGTCCAACCTGGGCCTGGCGATCCTCTACGACGTTCTCAACAGGGAAGAGGACATCCTGGCCGAGCGGGTCTACGCGCCCTGGACAGACATGGAGGAGGCTATGCGCCGGGCCGGCCTCCCCCTTTACAGCCTGGAGTCTCGACGGCCCCTTGCCGAATTTGACATAATCGGCTTCTCGTTGCAGTATGAACTGAACTACACCAACGTGCTGAACATGCTGGATTTGGCCGGCCTCTCGCCTCTGGCCGCGGAGCGGGACGATACGGACCCGCTGATCATCGCTGGCGGCAGTTGCACCTACAATGCCGAGCCCCTGGCCGACTTCTTCGACCTTTTCGTGATCGGGGAGGGGGAAGAGGTGTTGCTGGAGCTGGTGCGGGCATATCGAGAGTTTCGAGCTTCGAGTTTCGGGTTTCGGGTCAGGAAGGCCGATTTTTTGAGAGAGGCGGCGAAGATTGAGGGCATCTATGTGCCCAGCCTCTACGAGGTGCGCTACCGCGATGATGGCGCTGTGGAAGCCGTGAGGCCTCTCGTTCCCGAAGCTAGGCCCCGTGTTCGAAAGCGCGTGGTGGATTCTCTGCCTCCTGCGCCAACCAGGTTGGTAGTGCCTTACATCGAGGTAATCCACGACCGGGGCATGGTTGAGATCCAGCGAGGGTGCACCCAGGGCTGCCGCTTTTGTCAGGCGGGGTTCATCTATCGGCCCCGGCGCGAGCGGCCTCTGGAGGGGGTGCTGGAAGCAGTTGATGGGATCCTGAGGGAGACAGGCTACGAGGAGGTGGCTCTGCTCTCCTTGAGCTCCACCGACCACAGCCAGATCGAACCCTTGGTGTGGGAGCTTACCACGCGCTACCAGCATCCACCTCTGGCCATCTCGCTGCCTTCCCTGCGCATTGACTCTTTCTCCGTAGAACTGGCGAAGATGTTTCAGGGCCGCCGCAAGACCGGCCTGACCTTCGCCCCTGAGGCGGGTAGCCAACGACTGCGAGACGTGATCAACAAGAAGGTTACCGAGGAGGACCTGTTGCGCACTGCTGAGGCGGCCTACTCCAGCGGCTGGCAGCGGATCAAGCTCTACTTCATGGTGGGTCTGCCTACGGAGACCCTGGACGATGTGGCAGCCATCGTGGATTTGGTGAAGAAGGTGCGGGCCATTGGTCGGCGTTACCACGGGAAGAGGGCTCAGGTCAGTGTGAGCCTGGCTACCTTCGTGCCCAAGCCATTCACGCCGTTCCAATGGTTGCCCTTGGTCGATGAAGAAAGCCTGAAGGAGAGACAAGCACTGCTGCGGCGGGGGCTCAGAGGAGCGGGTATCCGCTTCAGTTGGCACGACCCGCGCACCACCCTGCTGGAGGCGGCCCTCTCTCGTGGCGACCGTCGGCTGGGCCGGGTTATTCACCGCGCCTGGCAGTTAGGGGCCAGGTTCGATGCCTGGGACGAGTTGTTCGATGAGAATCTCTGGTGGCAGGCCTTCGCCGAGGCCGGCCTCGACCCCAACTTCTATGCTCGAAGGGAGCGCTCCCTCGATGAAGTGCTCCCCTGGGATCACATTGATATAGGGGTGAGGAAGGAGTTCCTGAAGGAAGAGTACTGGCGCGGTCTCCGAGGTGAGACGACCATTGATTGTCGGGAGGGCTGCATTGGCTGCGGAGTTTCGGAAGCTTTTCGCTGTTGGGAATAAAGGTCGTCGGAGTTCTGTGTTTCGGAGGAACTTGGGGGAGTTCTGGGGAACTCAGGGGGCTTAAGTCTATATGAGATCAGGCACGGCGCAACACTTGCGCATAACCTTCGCCAAAGGCGACCCGTGAGGACGGGGGTGTGGGGGTGTCCCCCACGTTTTTCACCAGCAAGGGGAAGTTATGCAACAGAAAACTCGCTTGCGCATAACCTTCGCCAAGGGCGACCCGTGAGGGCGGGGGTGTGGGGGTGTCCCCCACGTTTTTCACCAGCAAGGGGAAGTTATGCAACAGAGAACTCGCTTGCGCATAACCTTCGCCAAGGGCGAAGAACTCAAATACATCTCTCATCTGGACTTGATGCGACTGTGGGAGCGAACCTTGCGCCGGGCGCGACTGCCCCTGGCTTACTCTCATGGCTTCAACCCTCGCCCCAGAATCTCCATCGCTGCCGCCTTGCCTGTGGGATATACCAGTCGAGGCGAGGTGATGGACGTCATCCTGGAGCGTCGCATCTCCCCCTACAACTTCGCCAAGTGCCTGGCTCCCCACCTGCCGTCGGGTTTGGAGCTGCTCTCTGTGGAGGAGGTTTATCCCAAGCTGCCCTCTCTGCAATCTCAGTTGCGCTCCGCCGAGTATCGGGTGACGGTGCATTGGGGAGGGGGGCGGGAGGAACTGGAGGGGAGGCTGCGGGAGTTACTCTCGGCGGAGCAACTACCCCGCCAGCGTCGGGGTAAGGAGTACGATCTACGCCCTCTGATCGAGGATCTGTGGATTGAGGAGGAGGGGGGGAATGGTTGGGTGTTGGGGATGCGCCTTCGGGTGGGGGAGGGAGGTACCGGGCGGCCCGACGAGGTACTGGACGCCTTGGGCCTGGCTGATGAGCCTTATGCTGTCCGACGGGAGCGACTCCTATTTGGCCCAGTGCCAAATCCATGGGGTTAATACACGTCACCGCGGGTGTCAATGGCGATGACGCTAATGGTGTGTCTCTTCTGCGCGCAGTTCCGCCCAACTGATGCCCTGGCCCTCTTCTAGCTCTGCCAGCCCCTGCTCGATTCCTGCAACAACGGCTGGGTCAGCCTCAATATTGGCGGTGGCCTTCCAACTCTCGATCACATCAGTTACAAACGACCAATCTCCGTCGCGCTGGCCTCGATACATGGCCTCTAACAGCTCTGTAAAGAACTCGGCGAGTTCTTCGGAGCTAAAATGCTTGAGCCAGACAAAGCTCTTAGGCAGGGCGAAGATGGAGAATTGGCCGGTGGTCCCTGTCAGTGATATTTTTCCTACTACAGCTTGCTCCATGGTCGCTGGCTCATTTTGCCTCCCTGTATTGACACTTATAACCCTTGCTTTTTTAATTATACCACCGCAAACCAGCCTTGACAAATATGGAAAAGGCTAGTATAATCTCTTTCGTAAACTACTGGGTGTGAATCTGGGAGGAAAGAACAGTGTATGCTGTTGTTGAGACAGGTGGAAAGCAATACAAAGTCAGCGCAGGCGAGACCGTTGATGTAGAGAAATTGCCCTTCGAAGTGGGAGAGACGGTTGAGCTGGATAGGGTGCTTCTGGTGGCCGATGGCGACAAGGTGCACGTGGGGAAACCAACCGTCAAAGGGGCCAAGGTATTGGCCACGGTGACGGAGCATTTCAAGGGGCCGAAGATCGTTATCCTCAAGCATCGGCCCAGAAAGCGCTATCGCCGCAAGAAAGGGCATCGGCAATCCTACACTCGCCTGACGATCAATGAGATCATAGTGTAGCAGTGAGA
>CAZRSI010000247.1:0-3785 GCA_964602575.1 uncultured Anaerolineae bacterium | reverse complement strand
TTGCCCAACATCCATTTCGTCATGTCCGTCGGCATCCCCTCTGATGTGGACCCAGCTTTGGCCTTTGACGTTCAAATGGCCTTAATGCTGGAGCACACCACGAAACCGATTGTCTTTGTGACCAACGACAGAGCCAGTTGCCAACGGGCCATTGACATGGCGGCCGCCGTGGCTGGCGGTTATGATGCGTTGGTGGAGCAGCAGCATATCCTGCTTTACTCAGAACCTAGCTCGCCACTGCAGCAGTCGGAGACGGCGGTGGACAAGCTGTTGCTCATGGCCGAATACCAGTTGCCGGTGGTTCACTCGCCCGGGCCGCTTATGGGTGGCACCGCACCGATCACGATGGCTGGCGGCCTGGTGATGTCGCTGGCCGAGATCCTCAGCGGCCTGGTAGTTCATCAGTTGAAGCGGCCGGGTGCGCCCTTTGTCTTTGGGGCAGGCGTGCATCACATGGACATGAGTTCAGCGCAGATTTGCTACGGCGGACCAGAGTTCCAGCTCACCAAGGCAGCTATAGCCGAACTGGGTCGCTGGTACGGCATCCCCACCTGGGGGTATGCAGGCTGCTCCGACGCCAAAGTCATGGACGAACAGGCCGCCCTGGAGGCCATGCTGTCCGTGCTGATGGCCAAGCTCAGCGGTGCTAACCTGGTCCATGACGTGGGCTATGTGGAGAGTGGGCTTGCTGCGTCCTTTGAGATGATTGTGCTGACCGATGAGTTGATCGCTATGACAAATCACATTATGAAGGGAATCGAGGTCAACGAGGAGACGGTGATGGTGGATGAGCTGGATCGGGTTGGCCCCGGCGGTCACTTTCTGGACACGGAGCAGACGCTGAAGCGCTTCCGCGATTTCTGGTTCCCCGGCCTCCTGGACCGCAAGAGACGGGAGCAGTGGTTGGAGGCTGGTGCCACCACCTTGGGCCAACGGCTTAATGCCAAGGTCAAAGAGATCATCAAGGAGCACAGGCCCAAGCCCTTGGCCTCGGACAAAAGACAAAAAGTGCAGGAAATCCTGGCTAAGGCGACAAAGTAGTCCTCCGGATAGGGAAGCGATGAGGCCAACACTCCGGATTCTGACCGACGAACAGCGAAGGGCTATTGCCGGAGGCGCGTTCGAGTTGCTGGATCGGGTGGGGGTCAAACTGACGGAGCCGGAGGCCCGGGCGCTGCTACGTGGGGCAGGGGCACGTGTTGAGAGCGATCGAGTTTACATCCCTGCACACTTGGTCGAGAAGGCGATCCAGTCAGCGCCCCCGGGCATTTCGATCTATGCTCGCAACGGCGAGCTGGCCATGCGGCTGGAGGGGTACAATTACTACTATGGCGCCCATACGGATGCCCCCGATGTGCTGGATCCCTTCACCCATGAGCGACGCCCATGTCGAGAGGAGGATGTCCGCCGCAACGGGGTGCTGATTGATGCGCTCCCGAACATCAGCTACACGACCGCTTCCGGTCTGGTTGCCGATTGTCCTCCTGAGCTCGCCGACCGGGTCTCTCTGGCTCAATGCTTACGGAATTCCACCAAGCCAGTGCTGGCTATGCCAGTGACGCTCCAGGCGCTGATTGACAGTCACGAGATGGCGGCTTTGGCTGTCGGGGGTGAGGATGTGCTGCGAGCCCGGCCGATTCTGATCGTCTACGCAGAACCGGTATCCCCTCTGGTTCATCCTGACGAGTCTGTGAGGAAATTGCTTTACTGTGCTGAGCATGAGATTCCCCTGGTATACACGCCATACGCGGCGATGGGAGGCACTGCGCCGCTGAGTCAGGCGGCGATCATCGCTCAACTGTGCGCCGAGTCCCTGAGCGGGCTGGTGGTCCATCAACTCAAACGGCGAGGGGCCCCTTTCATCTTCGGTGGCATGCCTTCGGTAATGGACATGAAAACGACGATCTTCTCTTATGGCGCGCCGGAGTTCCAGTTGGGCAATTCGCTTATGGCTGAGATGGCGCACTACTTCGAGTTGCCAAACTTCGGCACGGCCGGCACTTCTGATTCCCAGGTCTTTGATGGACAGGCTGTATTGGAGGTGACTTCGTCCTGCATAATGGCTGCTCTCTCCGGTGCCAACCTGGTTCACGATGTCGGCCTGCTCGGTAATGCCACGATAGTGATGCCGGAGATGATCGTAGCGACAGATGAGATCATCGGCATGGTTCGTCACCTGCTCCCTCAGGTGCACGTGGATAAGAAGACGCTTGCGCTTGAGGTAATCAGCGCCGTTGGGCCAGGAGGGGAGTTTGTAACGCACCCCCACACCTTTCACCATGTCCGTGATGTATGGTATCCGGACTTGTTCTATCGTGGCGGTGCGAAGACATGGGGTGGGTCGGATCGGACGACCTTTGAACAGAGAGTGAATGCACGGACCCGTGAACTGATCGGATCCCATCAACCTGAACCATTGTCAAATGAAATCGTTGAACGGATCGAAGATATCATCAAACGAGCGGAGGAAATGATTCAATGAGAGACAACAGACAAGACATCAAAATGGAAGCGGCGATCTTTTTCGATTCGCACCTTCCCAATGCATTGCGCCGGGCGCTGGAGTATGCGGGAAATGATGGGTTCGTGGC
Organism: uncultured Anaerolineae bacterium; assembly: GCA_964602575.1. Taxonomy (GTDB): domain Bacteria; phylum Chloroflexota; class Anaerolineae; order VGOG01; family VGOG01; genus CAZRSI01. The sequence continues at coordinate 1,194 of CAZRSI010000247.1, read as the reverse complement.
CTCGATGCCGCAGTTGCTGCACGCCAGAGCGAACGCCTCCTACGACAATATCATCTGGAACACCTGGTTCACCGCGAATTCCGAGGAAAGCGTGGTTAAGACGCCGCAGGGACATCATGTCGTAGTCGCGGTCCACGGTGGCGGCATATTCGCTTCACCGGAGAGGTTTGAGAGGGCGTACCGGGCAACTGTGGACCCTCGCTTAAATTCGGAGGGCCTCACCAAGCAGTATGCCGCCAAGATCTCCGAACGGGAAGCTCGCGACCTGTTGGCCGGTAAACTACCCGATGGCACCGAGATTCCGATTTACTCGTTCAGCGAGTTCAAGCAGGGCATCGCGGACCTGCCAATGCGCTACGCCGTCGTCCTGGATCTCGAGATAGCGAGGAAATCCAAAAGGGGGTACGAGACTTTCGATGTTTTGAAGGATGATCCGCTCATGATCATCCGCGCCGGTGGAGTTGAGCCGCTGGCGGCGTATCTCGACAAGGCGAAGGCTCGTCGCAACACAAAGACGATGGGCAATTGGCACCCATTCAACAGGATCGATCCAGATGAGCCCCAGACTCGCGTATTGTTTCTGGCCCGCACCTATGATGATGTAGAGGACGAGGAACAAATCCGTGACAGTGGTTATGACGCGGATTACGGCATGGGTGGCGACGCCTCTATGCACAACATGGGCCAATATGTCGCAGTCGCGCCGCGGAATGTGGCGACGAGTTTGCGATACCTGGACTTTGGGGTTTGAAATGCACGCCAAACCAAAGCGCTTCACCTTGGGCGCTTTTGAGTGCTTGGTATTCAACGATTACCAGCAAGAATACAGCTACGACACCCTGGCAAACAACCTTTCTGCCGAGCAGTTGGCCCAGGTCCTTGCCTCACAAGGTATTCAGGGCGACAAGACGACGTTAGACTACAACGTGCTCCTGGTCAAAACTGGCGAACACACCATCCTGGTCGATGCGGGAATTCGTGGTGGTACCCTTAAAGAGCAGATGCAGTCCGTTGGTATTCCGCCCGCTGAGATCGACCTTATCTACCTGACCCATGCCGATAGTGATCATGTTGGGGGGCTGGTAGACGAAGATGGCAGGGAGGGCTTTCCCAACGCCCGCATCGTGACGTGGAAAAGGATGTGGGACCTGTGGTCGGCGGAAAAGGTGCTTGCGGAAAATGAAAACGCTCCGG
>CAZRSI010000246.1:0-3800 GCA_964602575.1 uncultured Anaerolineae bacterium | reverse complement strand
CATCGGCCAACTCGGGATCATCGAGGTAGTTGGCAATCACCCAGTCGGCGAAGACCTCGTCGAAGGTCAGGCCGTAGTCGGCGAGGACGGCTTCGAAACCAGCGACGCCGTTGGCCTGCTCCGAAACAACACGGCGCAGGGCCTGTTCGCCGAAGCGCTCCAAGAAATAGGCGGCGAAGAGGAAGCTGGCGCCGTAGTTGGCCGAGGCCTGGCCTGGGCCGTCGGGCCAAGTGGTCAACTGGGTATCGGGGGCCTCGCTGAAAGCCCGATCGAATCCGCTCACGTCATAGCCGTTGATATGAGAAGCCAGTTCCGAAAAAGCCTCATTTACCCAGGTATCCTCATTGCGGTCCACCGCCCAGTGGATCATATGCTGGAACTCGTGGGCCAGAACGCTGTCGTATGCGGCTGTGCCCGGCAGTAGCTTGTCAGCATTGATGTAGAACATCTCCCGTTCATTGGAGTAAGGATTCACCAATCTGGAGTATTCATCGGCAGCCGAATAGTAGCCAGCTAAGGTAGAGCCGAGGCCGGTGGCCAGCAGGATGTGAATGCGGGGGTCATTGTCCACGCCCGGCGTCCACTCGCTTCCGAAAAACGCTCGGTTGGTGGGGTAAATTTGATTCTCGAAACGTTTGGCCGACCTCTCCAGGGCCTCTTGATCAAAATCGGAACCTTCCCCCACCCACACGTAGAGGTGAGGCGTCATGTAGCTAAGGGTAGCTGTGGTAGTATAGTGAACCTTAGCATCTATGTTTGATACCCAGAAGACCTCTTTGTCGCCCAGGGCATAGTGAGGCGGAGTTTCGTTTACCACCACGGGGATGGGCTGGTCTATTTTCTTGAGGCGGGCGGTGAGGGCTATCAGGTCTCGTTCAGGGACCTGGACCTGGGCCAGGATCTCCTCCATGGAGCGCTCGGCCAGGGCCGCAGATGTGTGGACGTCAATGGGCGTGGGAGTGGAAGTGGGGGTGACGACAGGTACAGGCGTGGGGGTGTCAGTGACAACAGGCGCAGATGTTGGCGCAGGGCCGAGCAAAGGCCCCTCTATCCGAGGCAATAGCAGGGCTCCTGCAGCCAAGCCCAATGCACTCAGGCAGCAGCACATGGAGAGGAGAAACGCAGCGATGATGATGGGAATCGAGCGGTTGTCCATAGTACTCTATTATACCAGAAAGACGACAAAAGGCAACGCCCACGCCGTGGCGGCATGGGCGTTGCCAGGAACGATCGAGGGGCTACAAATTACAGGTAATCCTCCCACGTACCATTGTCGTAGAGAACGAAAATACCCTCGACATCGCTCCAGATCATGAGGCCTCTCTCGAAAGGCTCAATGGAGGCCCAGGAGCCGCGCTCTTCTTTGGTGGCCCAACCCAGGCCCTCTCGCACCCCTGGCTGCTCTCTCCACACCTTTCCGAAGCCACGCTTCGGCTGATAGAATCCCGACGGAGGCACGATATTCGGATCATACTCCGGATCCCCCTCCTCCCAGGTATCGGTGAATAGCTGCCAGGTATGGTCATCAAACAGGGCGTAAATGCGGCGCGTATCCTCGCGCCAGAACATGTAGCCGTTCTGGAAGGTCTGCTCTGCGCTCCAGATGCCTTTCTCCACGTCCGTGGGGCATCCCAGGCCAGCGCCAACTGTTGGATGGCCCATCCAGACCTTGCCGAAGCCCAGGACAGGCGTGAGGCCGCACTGCTGAGGAGGCGCCACTTCGACGGCCTCCCACGAGAGGGAGATCTCCGCCACGCCACCAGCCTCGTAGTACTCCAGTTTCAGGTGGTGCCAGCCTGGCGACAGAGTGGCCTCGGAGGTAAAGGTGCGGGCGGCCTGGACGCGCCACTCGTTGATCAGCAACTGGTTATCCACCCAGAGCCTCGCCCCGTCGTCGGTGGTAACGGTGAAGCAATAGCGCCCTCCTTTAAACTCCACGCTTCTGGTCCAGCGCACGGAGAAGTTGTCGGTGGCAAGGCCAGCGCCCGGCCCGCCGAATTTCCAATCGAAGTTGATAATGGGGCCATCGTCTCGAACATAGAGGGGAGCGCCACTGAAATTGGTGTTGTTGTAGTACTCGCCGCGCCAGTGAAGCGTGGGGAATGGCTCAACGGCCACTGGAGCCTGGACTTGCGGGGCCACGAGCTCCCACCAGAGCTTGGCCTGGGCGACACCGCCGTTTTCGTAGTACTCCATCTTCAGTTGGTGCCAGCCCTCGCCGAGGTTGATGGACGCCTTATGGATGGAAGCGGCCTGGTCGTACCACGCATCAATCAGCAGGTGGTCGTCCACCCACAGCCGCACTCCGTCGTCGGTGGAGACGTAGAAGTGGTAGTCTCCGGGTTCAAAGTTTACACCCCTGGTCCAGCGGACAGAGAAACCTTCGGGTTCCAACCCGCCGCCCGGCGAGCCGAAGCCCCAATCGAAGTTGATGAAGTTACCATCGTCGCGGACGAACGCCGGGGAGCCCGCCAGGCTCATATTATCGTAATATTCGCCGCGCCAATTGGCGGGATTCAGCACCGCCGTTCGTTCCCACCAGACCCGAGCCTCGGCCACGCCACCCAGCTCAAAGTACTCCACCTTCACCTGGTGCCATCCCTGGATCAGGTTGATAGAGGCCTCGTGGGTTTGCGCTGCCTGTTCGTGCCACTGGTCAATGAGCAATTGGTCGTCCACCCACAGTCGAACCCCGTCATCGGTGGTGGTATAGAACTTATAGGTGCCGCCCTCCAAATTCACGCTCCTGGTCCAGCGCACCGAGAAGTTATCGGTGGCCACCCGATCATCGCCGGGAGGGCCGAAGCCCCAGTAAAAGTCAATAACTCCATCGTCTCGGACCAGGGCCGGAGTGCCACTGAGGTCCCTGTTATTGTAGTATTCGCCCCGCCAGAAGGCATCGGGATAGGTTACAGCCTGGGGTGTGGAAGGCGGGAACGAGGCCGCCATCAGCGCTAGCAAGACGATGCCCATGATCTGGAGAGCTCTCCAAGCCTTTAACCTCTTGAATTTTGAAAACATCTTTCCCTCCTTCCTAATCAAGGTGAAAATGACGAGTTTCCAGCTCCTGATTTTATTGAGCATCCCCCTTGGTATGTCCACCGGAGTCAGGACGGCTCACGGAGTAGATCCAAGATCTGCTGCGCGACTTGGCCACGATTCGCTTCGGTGACTTCGATAACGGTTACCTGGGGCAGGGCTTTGACGCGGTTGGCCCAGGGATGAAATGCCCGGGTGATGGTTCCGAGGACGGGCTTCTCGCTGTGGACAGCTTCCCAGACCGCATCCTTGAAAGCCTGGGAAAAGAGCTCCATCTTGCCGATCTCGTCAATGACCACGTAGTCCTTGTGGGCCATAGCCTCTTGGATGGCCGTCACACCGATGCCCTCCAGATCAGCCAGATTTACCCCATATTTGCTCACCCGCATGGGGTTCTTGATGTTCACATGGGCCAGAATACCCTCCTGCCCGTCCAGGGTCACGATTTTGAACCCGTGGCGGCGGCCTCTTTCCCTCATCTCCTCGGTGTAGAAGCCCCCTGCCCGGCCCGGCAATTTCCCCACCACCTCCTTGATGATGGTCGTTTTGCCCACCCGGGGGCGGCCGGTCAACAGAATAGTCCTGCCCATTTGGTGTTCAGTATACCACAAATCAGCCACATTGCAAACTCGCGCTCCGGGCAGGTCTTGGCTCGCCCGCGCCGGTCGCAGCATAGCCTCAGCCCTGTCAATTTGAGCTTTTGAAAGAGTGTGATATAATAGAAAGCGGGCAAAAATGTTTCACGTGAAACACTCTGCGGA
>CAZRSI010000245.1:0-3824 GCA_964602575.1 uncultured Anaerolineae bacterium | reverse complement strand
TTCGTAAGCACCAAGATCTACGACCGGGAGGGAGGACTCCTTTACGAACTGTTTGATCCCCAGTGGGGCCGGCGCACCAAGGTGTCCCTGGACCAGATCTCACCCTACTTGATCCAGGCTACCATCGCTACCGAGGACAGGAATTTCTACCAACACCCCGGCTTCGACCCTGTGGGCATCGTCCGAGCCGTCTGGTACGCCATCACTGAGAGGGAGATCGTCTCTGGCGCCAGCACCATCACCCAACAACTGGCCCGCAACACGCTCCTCTCCCCTGTGGAGCGCTCGCAACGCACTCTTTCCCGTAAGATCAAAGAGATAATCCTGGCCGCCGAGCTCACCCGCCGCTACCCCAAGGATACCATCCTGGAGGTATACCTCAATGAGATCTTCTACGGCAACCTGGCCTACGGCATCGAGGCTGCCGCCGAGACCTACTTTGGCAAGTCGGCGGATCAACTGACGCTGGCGGAGGCAGCCCTCCTGGCTGGCCTGCCACAATCACCAGCCCTCTATGACCCTTATGTGAACCCCGACGCGGCCAAGAAGCGCCAGGCTGTGGTGTTGGACCTGATGGTTGAAGCAGGCTACATAACACCTGCCCAGGCTGAAGCCGCCAGGGCCGAGGAATTGGAGTTCGTCTCCCAGCACTTCCCCATCCATGCGCCCCACTTCGTCATGTACGTGCGCCAGGCGTTGGAGGAGAAATATGGAGCCGAGACCCTCTACAAGGGTGGGCTCAGGGTACACACTACTCTAGACCCTCGCCTGCAGGCCATTGCCGAGAGGGTAACGAAGGAGCACGTGGAAGCCCTGGCCGATAAGCACGTCACCAATGCGGCCCTGGTGGCCATGAAACCCGATACGGGTGAGATACTGGCTATGGTGGGGAGCGTGGACTTCTTCAACGAGGAGATAGACGGTCAGGTGAACGTGGCCCTACAACTTCGGCAGCCAGGTTCCTCTATCAAGCCTGTCACCTACGTGGCGGCTTTCGAGAAAGGCTGGACACCGGCTACCCTCATCTGGGACGTGCCCACGGAGTTTCCCGACGGAGCCAACCCACCCTACAAGCCCAAGAACTACGACAATAAGTTCCACGGGCCGGTGCTGCTGCGCACTGCCCTGGGCAGTTCCTACAATATTCCCGCGGTGAAGGCCCTGCAGTTCGTGGGCCTGCCGGACATGCTGGCCATGGCCCACCGCCTGGGAATCACCTCCCTCAACCGCTCCGACTACGGCCTGTCCCTGGCCTTGGGCGGGGGGGAGGTGACCCTGCTGGAGATGGTAGGGGCCTACGCAGTGTTTGCCAACGGAGGGGTGCGCGTGCCGCCGGTGGCCATCGCCTGGGTGGAGGATAGCGAGGGCCACATCATCGAGGAATACCGGGTTCCCCTGGGGGAACAGGTCATCTCACCCCAGCACGCCTACCTCATCACCGACATCCTGGCCGACAACGAGGCCCGCACGCCGGCTTTCGGGCCAAACAGCGTGCTGAAGCTCAGTCGCCCCGCCGCTGTCAAAACAGGCACCACCGACGACTGGCGCGATGCCTGGACCATCGGTTATACCCCAGAGCTAGTGTGTGGAGTCTGGGTGGGCAACAGCGATAACTCACCCATGGACGGCATCTCTGGTGTGAAAGGAGCCGGCCCCATCTGGCACAACTTCATGGAGGAAGCCCTGTCGGATACGCCGCCTCGCGATTTCGCCCGCCCTCCTGGCATTGTGACAGCGGAAATTTGCACCCTCTCCGGAGCCAAGCCCAGCGAGGTCTGCCCCACGCGAGGGACGGAGATCTTCGTGGCAGGCACTGAGCCCAATGACCCCAGCCAAGACTTCCACCAACTGGTCAGGATCTGTACGGTGACGGGCAAGCGGGCCACGGAGTTCTGCCCGGAACAGGTGGTGGTGGAGAAATACTTTGAGGTCTATCCTGAGGAGTACCGCTGGTGGGCCGAGGAGCATGGCATCGAGCAGCCGCCAGCGGACTTCTGCCCCCTGCACACCGAGCCAACGGAGGTGGTTATCCTCCAGCCCGCCGAAGGGCAGATGGTGGAGGGCGTTGTGCCCGTGATAGGCCGTGTGCGGATGCCGGACTTCGATCACTATGAAGTGCAGTACGGCGTTGGCCCCGATCCCATCGCCTGGGGCTGGGTGAGCGGTCCGCACCTGGCGCAGGTAGAAGACGGGCTCCTTACCGAATGGGATACCCGCGCCACGAGGAACGGTCTCCGCACCCTGAGGGTGGTGGCTTTCGACCGTCACGGCAACACTGTTGAGGCACGGGTGAAGGTGGTGGTGAACAATCCTACTCCCACTCCCACCCTCACGCCCACCGTGACTCCCACGCCAACGGGGACGCCCACTCCCACCATCACCCCTACCCCGACAGCGACGGGCACCCCCACGCCAACCCCCACGTCCACCTCCACCCCGACGCCCACTCCCACTCCCACACCCTCGCCCACGGTGACCCCAACGCCCACTATCATCGGCTAGTGAAAGGCGACAGGTGTACGGACGCAGTGGAGGTACACAGGGCAACCCTTGACAAATCATCGTAAAGGATTTACAATAAATGTCCTGAAAGGAGAGGAGAGTGAAAGATGACAAAAACGATTCTGGATAAGCCAGTAGCCAACGTAACACTACGGGAACTTATTGAGACATTCCGAGAGGTTGTCCACGAGGTTATCCGTGAGGAACAGGAATACTACATTGACGATGAGGGCTATTTGGTCTTCTCCAGTGAGAGGGCCTATGCCAAGTATCTGGATAAGCAAAAAGGTAAGCTGCCTAGCGAGGTCCAGGCCTATTTCATTGATGAACACGGTCTCAGAGTTGTTTATAGCGACTACGAGCCTGTGCCGGAGAAGGCCCGAGAATTAGCCGAGATACGCAAAAGGATCGCTGAGGGAAAGGCAAAATGCTATAGCCTAGAGGAGGTAGCCCACGAACTCGGGCTGGAGGAATAGGCCGATGTTCGAGGTCGCGTTGGAGGAGCGAGCTAGACGTCAACTCGCCAGGTTGCCTAAGAAAATCGGCGGTGATATACTGCGGAAGCTGCGATGGTTGGCTGAGAATGTTGAGGTAATCAAGCACGAAAGATTGAGAGATCACGAAGAGTATAGCCTCCATTGTGGTCAGTATCGCATCCCCTATCTACTGGACTGGACGAACCGGGTGATCATCGTCACGGACATTGATAAGCACGATGAGGCATACCGTCGGCTTAAAAGAAGATAGGCAGGCGAGACAATCACAAGGAATCGGTTCCTGCGGACAAGAAAGGCCCTTTCTTCAAGAAGAAAGGGCCTTTCTTTACCGATGCCGAAGCCGAGGAGCGCATCTTCGAGAAGATGGCAAGTGCCGAAAAGGAGATCATCTGGTGGCCCAATTCAGACCACTGTATCACCGTTGACAGCGAGCGGGAGAAAGTCTGAGTCAGGGCCTATGAGTTCACCCTGCAGATCAGCGCAGGAGAATGACCCCTTTATCTGCTGCGTGCAGATGCTTGGCAGCCCTCCAGATATACACCGCCGAGGTGACGATGGCGTGGCCAGCGATGGCCACCAGAGCGTAGAGGGGCACTCCGAAGATGACCCCCAACAGGATATAGATGGTATAGATGTTTCTCCGGCCGTCGAAGCGGCGGAAGCGGCGATCGAAAGGAGTATAATCGGCCAACGCCACCCCCATCACCTGCCGGAACTGCATTGAGACATGGCGGGCCAGGGAATCGAAGAGGAGAGCCACGAAGCCAAGGACCAGGGGAAGAGGGTTTCCTCTCAGCCTGTAGATCGCCCAGGCCAGAGCGGCGT
>CAZRSI010000244.1:0-3837 GCA_964602575.1 uncultured Anaerolineae bacterium | reverse complement strand
GACGGCGCAAGCGATGCCTTCTCGGACTCGCCGCAGGGAGACCACGGCCTGGTCACTGGGCCGGGAATATCTGACCGCGTTGTCTAGGAGGTTGAGGAAGACTTGTTTGAGCCGGTCTTCGTTGCCCAAGACGAGGGGCAGTGGAGCATCAGCTTCCAGGGAAACCGCGATCTCCCGCTCCTCAGCCTGTGGTGCAATCTGGGCCATGGCCTGTTCCACCACAGTCAAAAGGTCCACCGGCCGACGCTCCAGTTCCACCGTGGTCTCCAGGCGACCCAATTCCAGCATGTCGTTCACCAGCTGCGCCATCCGTTTGGCCTCTGCTTTCAGCAGACGAAGGGACTGCTGGCCGATCTCTGTGGAGATGTCGGGCAGGAGCAGCACCTCCAGATGGGTCAGTATGGTGGCCAGGGGGGTGCGCAGCTCGTGGGAGAGGTCGCTGAGCAGGAAGCGGGCGGCCTGCTCAGCCCGTTGTTGGGCAGTGACATCCAGCAAAAAAACTAGGTCCAGGCTACCCCACGGAGTGACCCACCAGCGCACAACCTGGTTCGAGGGAAGGGAGACACTGCTGCGGTAGCGGCCTTCAATGCCCGTCTCCAGCCGTGCCGCCAACCGGTCCTCGTTCAGAAGATGGACCCAGGCTGCCTCCGGCAGTTGGCAAGGCGGCGATGCCAGACCCAGCAAGCGGCAGGCGTAAGGGTTGGCGTAGCAGCAGGTACGAATGTCTTCCAGCACCAGCCATCCGAACGGGGCACGTTCCAGCACGGGGCGCATCTCCTCCACACCGGGGAGTGTCTTCCAGGTTCCTTTCCGCCGCTGCCGACGGTCCAGCCATACGGCCACCACTACAGCGGCGACCAAAAGCAGGAGAAAACCGAACAGCAGCCACTGCAAGTCAAGCAGGAGCATCACTATTACCTCCGTTGATGGCTATCACGTTCCGCTAGAAACAAGGTGACCCATCAGCCAATATGGACCTTCACATCGCGCAGGCAGCGGCTCACGCAGTTGCCGCTGCAGATTCTCCGTTAAGGCCACTTCGCCGCCACCCATGCGTATCTCTTCCCCAACACGCGCTACGACCTCGCCATTTCTGTCCAGTATCTCGATAACGCCTTCGTTGCTGTTCAGGAAGTAGTCAGGTTGCCAGATAATGAGATGGCCCCTGTCGTCCTCGCTCGCGCTGACGCGCAGACAGCCGTCTTTGACGATGAGCTTACCTACCAACAGAGCTTCCATGAAGCCCGCGCTGCGCATTCTTAACTGGGGGAAGTGAACGCCGGGGACAGGCGTCACGGCAAAGGGAATCTCGTCGCCGAGCGGCTCGTAAATGGTGATGACCTCGACGTGGTCGGGCAAGCGAGCGTTGGCCTCTCGTAGTTTGGTGTCAAACAACGAACGGTCGGTCACGTACACCTCAACTCGGTTCTCTTGGATGTTTATGCCCGAAGCCGAGGACAGCCCCAACTCGTCGAGAAGCCGATGTACCTCCTGCTGTGCCGCTTTGAGTTCTGCGTAGGTCACTTCGGCGGTGCGCACTTCGATCAGGTCGGCCAGGGGAGTGCCTTCGACGTACGGTCGTATCGTCTCCTCGCCGTCGCGGGTGAAGGCCACCACAACGCGGTACTCTGGCTCGTGCTGAATCCACAATCCCGCAAAGGTGTCCGCCTCCAGCCGTTCCAACTCCGCGCTCAGTGTGCCAATGGGATCCTGCAGCTTCAGGCGACGGATGGCTTCGTCAACTGAAATGCCCAAATCCTCCGCCATCGCTTCTGCGTCGCGCTGCAGAGCATCGCTCACTTTCACCGATGCAGCAGTTGGTTGGGCGGAGGTTTGGAGTGGACTCTTCACGGGGGCCGAGCAACCGACCAACAATACAACCAGCAGAATCAGCCACCTGATGGGTTTCGGCATGTCAACCTCCTACTGACTCTCTCTGTCCTCTCCACCTCGCACCGTCCACAGCCTCACCGCCCCCAGAACCAACAGCACGGCCAGGGCCAGGAGCGGCAGGCTCAGGGCCAGGTTCTGCAGGAAGACGACGACCAGGGCCCAATCCCGCTGCCGATAGAGATGATAGGCTCCCCAGAGCCCCCGCACCTGGAGCCCGACGGCGGCGAGCAGGGGCACGATGGCTCCGGCCAGGGCCCCTCCGCATACCCCAGCCCGCATGGCCCTCGTCCCCCGCAGCCAGGCCGGCGGATCCAGCAACAGCCCGGCCAGGGCCAGGTCGAGGGTCAGGGGCAGGAACAGGAAGAGCAGGAAGGTGAGCCCCAGGCCGAACCCTGCCCCATCGCCGGTGCGCTGCATCTTCTGGTAGGCTGGGATCAGCTTCCAGGCGAACAACAGGTCGCCGGCAAGGGCCAGCAGCGCCATTCCCAGCAAGCCACGGGCGATGATACGACGCATCTTCATCACTTCTTTCATCAGATCACGGGCCAGAAATGTAGGACAGGCTTCGTCGTGAGCTCAGCCGAGCGGTTGGGCTCGGCTTATTGCCAATCAACCGCTCGATGTGACGGAATCCTTACCTGTGAGGCTGCACTGGAGCAGACCGGGGAGAGCCCTACCTGCCACCCCAGCTATCACCGCGATACCGCCGGTATGCCGACAATGGGCCAATCGGAGAGGCGCCGGGCCGGGGGCACGCGCGCCATCTTGAGTTCGCCATCCCACTCGAACACGCGCTCTTCACCGCCATACTGGACCACGATTTGCGATGCATGGACGCCCGTCAGAGCCAGATCGTCTTCTGCCTCCAGCCCGGTGGCTTGCCAGCGGCCGTCGTGGCCCTGCCAGGCCACCCAGACCACCCGCCACTCGCCCACATCCAGCCAGATGAATTCATCTCGCCCATCGTCGTCCAGGTCGGCCCAGATGCCCTCCGCGGGCAGGCCGTGATCCTGCATAGCCGCTTCCAGCAGGGCTGGATCGCGGTTCAGCAAGATCAGCTCGCTGTAGGGCTGTGGATAGAGGCTCCACACTCCACCGCCTGTCTGGGGCTCTTCGGCAGACTGGACGGCTGCGGCTATGGCATTTTCATAGGCGGCCAGGGCGGCGACCAGGTCCGCATCCTCACCGTAGGCCGTGAGGAAGGCAGCGGCCAGGTCGGCCTGCGGAGCGCTTTCGATGGCGGACAGCACCTGGCGGGCGGCGTTTGGCTCGTCCAGCGCGGCGTGGCACAGGCCGGCGTGCAGCCGGGCCAGGTCCAGCCAGGCAGCCAACTCCCGCTGTCCGACGCCAGACATTGCTGTTCGATAGTCGTGCAGAAAGTCTTCCCGCCAGCTTTCGTCGGACAGGAAGGACTGGTAAGCGGTCAGGGCAGCGCGGTAGTCGCCAGCCAGGAAGGCGGTTTCCGCTGCGGCCAGGTCCCCCACCTGGGGCAACGGCGTCTGTACCGCCGTGGCCCACAGCACGTAGCGGTCGGCGGCCGGGTCGTAGCGCCAGCGCTGCACGCCCTGGGGATGGGGGTCCGTTTTCTGGGGGCGAGAGGGCATGAAGATGGGATAGGTGATCACGATGTCCTGAGCCGATCCATGGTGCACGAAATGCCATTCCGACGACCCCGCCCAGTTGACCAGCTCGGCGCGGAAGAGGACGTCGAACCCGGCGCCGTTCCAGCGCAGCACCTGGGGATGCTCGCGCCAACTGCTGCCCCCGGCGAAGGTGTGCTGCACGATAGCCTCGGCCCGGCCATCCCCCGTGACATCGCGGGCTTCGGCCGAGGCGGGCCAAAGGTTGGGGGCGTTGGCCACGGCCTTGGCCCCGCCAGGCGGCACCACAGGCACCGGAAATGTTTGCCAGCCAGCGTCGCCGTAGCGCACGTAGAGCATGGGG
>CAZRSI010000243.1:0-3862 GCA_964602575.1 uncultured Anaerolineae bacterium | reverse complement strand
CAAGCCCACCCTCGTTCTCTATTGGCTTGTTGTCTCAGCGCCTTGTTAACTCGTTGCCTTGTTCCTCTTTCGCACCGCCATGGCATGGGCGGGGAAGCCCTCGTATTCGGCAAAGGTCGCGCTACCCTCGGCCAGGGCAGCGATGACTAATGTCTGAAGTGCCGCACTCCGGTGAACAGCATGGCCAGGCCATGAGCGTTGGCAGCCTCGATAACGCTGGCATCGCCTTTGGATCCGCCCGGCTGCACGATGGCCGTCACTCCGGCCCGGGCCGCCTCCTCCACCCCGTCGGGGAAGGGGAAAAAGGCATCGGAGGCCAGGACCGCTCCCTGGGCGCGCTCGCCCGCTTTGGCAATAGCCAGCCGCACGGCATCCACCCGGCTCATCTGGCCTGCCCCCACACCTACGGTAGCTGTCCCCTGCGCCAGGACGATAGCATTGGACTTGACGTGCTTCACCACCTTCCAGGCGAAGCGCAACGCTTCCAGTTCCTCCGTCGTCGGCTCGCGCTCGGTCACCACCTCCCAGTTTGCCTCATCCTCAGCAACCCTATCCTCTTCCTGCACTAACAAACCACCCCGCACACTCCTCATCTCCCACGCTCCCCTGTTCCCCTGCTCCCCTCCTCCCGCCATCTCCAGCAGGCGGCAGTTGGGGCGCTGGGCCAGCACTTCCCGTGCCTCAGCGGTGAAGGCGGGAGCAGCGATGGCCTCGACGAAGAGGTCACCCAGGGCCAGGGCTACCTCGCCATCGAAGGGTCGGTTGGCAGCGATGATGCTGCCGAAAGCGGAGACCGGATCGCTGGCTAAGGCCGCTCGGAAGGCCTCGGCCAGGTTGGGATTGCTGGCCACGCCACATGGGTTGCCGTGCTTGATGATGGCCAGGGTGGGGGCGCCGAAATCCTCCACCAACCGCCAGGCGGCGTCCAGGTCCAGGATGTTGTTGTAGGAAAGGGCCTTGCCCTGCAACAGGTTCCCACCCAGGGGGCCTGCCCCCCTTCTTTCCCCCCCAAAGTTGGGGGGGAGGAAGGGGGGGCTGCTCAGGCTGTAGAAGGCTGCCTGCTGGTGAGGATTCTCCCCATAGCGCAGGTCGGCCAGCTTGGTCAAGTTGAGGTGCAATGTGCCAGGAAAAGTCGCTTCCTCAAAACGAGCGGCCAGGTAGCGGCTGATGGCGACGTCGTAGCTGGCGGTATGGCGGAAGGCCTTCAGAGCCAGGCGCTGGCGAGTGGCCAAGGAGAGATCACCCTGCTCTCGCAATTCGGCCAAGACGGTGGCGTAGTCGGCGGGGTCGGATACCACAGCCACGTACGCGAAGTTCTTAGCTGCCGCTCTCAGCAGGGTCACCCCGCCGATGTCAATCTGCTCGACAGCCTCAGCCAGCGTTGTTTCCGGCCTGGCAACGGTCTTGGCGAAGGGGTAGAGGTTGACAGCCACCAGGTCAATGGGGGCGATGCCCTGGGCCTCCAACTCCGCCAGATGCGCTGGATCGCGGCGGGCCAGAATGCCGGCGTGCACAGCCGGATGGAGCGTTTTGACCCGCCCATCCAGGATCTCCGGAAACCCCGTGACATCCTCGATGGGGCGCACTGTGAGCCCTGCTTCTCGCAGGGCCCGGGCCGTGCCGCCGGTGGCAATCAACTCCACGCCCAGCTCGGCCAGCCCTTGGGCGAATTCCACCAATCCCTCTTTGTTGGAAACACTGAGCAGTGCTCGTTTAATGTTCATTATGCTCTCCTCCAGCAAATAGTCCCCTTAAACAGAAAGACCGTCAATGTGGGGCATATTATACCACATTGACGGCCATCTGTCTACAATCAGGTGCACCGGGTCTGCGCAGCAGGTCGGGAGGTGGGAGGTGTCCCCCCAATATCCCCTCTTCTCGTCGCCAGTGTGGGGCATTGGCCCATTTAGCCCCGCCCTGAACAGGCAAAAGCGGGGTTGAGGAGGTACCCCTCAAGCTCCCCAGGCTTCGCTGCGCAAGCCCGCAACGCACTTCGAGAAAGTGCGTTGCACCTTACATCTCATGGCGCAGGAATCCATAGCTTCCACCCCGCTCGGATCAGGCTGGGGTTGTCAATGACCGCGAAGCTGGAGTCTTCGGCGGCTTTGGCGTTGGTGGCTTCTACGATGATACGATAGGCGTTGGCATCGCCGTAGAATTTCTCGGCGATCTTCATGAGCCAATCGCCCGGCTGCACAATGTACACTTCGCCGGCAGTCACCTCAGTCGGCTTGGCCGTGAATTGCAGCACCAACGTGCCATCTGCATTTCTCATCTCCAATCTGTCGCCTTGGATGTGATAAGTGGCAACCGAACCTAGCGCCGCGAGATAGGCCGTCTCCTGTTCCATGACGTTCTCAGGAGAGAGACAATACATCTCGGTAGAGCCAATGGGGCCAACAGTCAGGTGATCCTCATTTGCTTCATACATCCCAAAGTAGCTGTTGCAGCCCGCGGAGCCATGGACTCTGCCCTCGGCGCTGTCGAACTCGGCCGTGATCTCACTGCCCTCCAGAACAGCTTGAGGCTCGCTTGGATCGCCGTAGGAGACCAACATCCACAGCGTGCCCTCCAGTGGGATTACCACCTCAACCAGTTGATCGCCCTGCAACCGATATCGTTTGGTAACCTCCTGGGTCGGACAGCACATCGGATCGTCTGGGCCGTGAGCGAGCATCTCCACGGTGATCTCACCATCCTCAATGCTGATCGCTTTCATCTGCTCGCGATCACCCACAAACAGGGTGCCAACGTTCACTGGCGTCCCATCTTCGTTGATGACCGCCGCCAGGTAGCGGAAGTTGCCACTACCGCCAGAGCTCTCGATGAGAATCACCGCCGCATCATCCACCCTATCGTCGTTGAGATCGCCGAAGGCGTAGACCTCAGGATGCAGCACGACCGTCGGCCGCGACGCACCCCCCGGGACGAAGGGCTCTCCCTCGTACTTACCGTCGGTCAGTTGCACGGGTTCGTCGTAGATGCCCTGATACACAGCGTTTTGCAAGGCCTCCAGGGTCAGTTTGCCTTCGGTGGTGCCCGGCTGCGCAGGGATCCAGAGCTTCTGTCCCACTCTGATCAGGCTGGGGTTGTCAATGACCGTGAAGCTGGTATCTTCAGCGGCCTTGGCGTTGGTGGCTTCCACGATGACGCGATAGGCCTCAGTATCGCCGTAGAATTTCTCGGCGATCTTCATGAGCCAGTCACCCGGTTGCACAACGTAGGCTTCCCCAGCGGGCGCCTGGCTTGGCGGTGCTGCGGCGACAGCGTTCCCTGTCGCCAGCACGACCAAAAGTGTGAGTAGCAAAACAGCTTTCTTCATTGGTCTAGACCCCTTTATTAGTTTTTGGTTTTGAAGCGCCGGGCCAACTCGTCTTCCATGTCGGCCAGCTCGATACCACGGTAGGCCAAGAGAACCAAGGTGTGATAGAGCAGATCAGCCACCTCATAGATCAGTCGTTCGTCACCTTCCCCCTTGGCGGCCACAATGGCTTCCACCACCTCCGGGAAACGAAACAACAAGTTAGCATTTGTTGGAGACCAACGCGATAGATGCTCATGTCAGACATCTCCGGCCGGGCATACAAGATGGCGAAGTTCTTCCAGCCTTATTCCCATTGTAGCAGATAATTGAGTTTTTGACAAGCCAGATATTCCCGCGCCTGCAACATCCTTCGGGTAGGGCTTCTCCCCGGGTAAAAATATCGCTCTTATTGCGCCGAAGCCTGCCCTGAGCTTTGCTGAAGGGCAATCTCCCACTAGCTGGCAGGAGGTTGCTTCGCGGAGCCTGTCCTGAGGTATCGAAGGGATCGCAAGACATTTCCCCAAAAACTGAAATACACCCGCGCCTGGGCCTGCGCAG
>CAZRSI010000242.1:0-3881 GCA_964602575.1 uncultured Anaerolineae bacterium | reverse complement strand
CGAGAACTGAGGGTGGGCCGTATCATATTTATCTCAATTGTTGAGGAACACTACCTGGCAGAAGAATAAGATAGAATTCAGATTTGCCAGAGCCAAAAAAGAGGAAGTTGAAAATCTACTGGCGGATTTAGATATGACTTCATGGAGTGTAAAGGACAAGGCAGATATTGAATCTTATGGTCTGGATAATCCCACGCCATCGATAGATTACAAGGAGAGTTACGGTCCGTTCGAAGATATTAAGAGAATCTGTAGAACATGGTTGGAAGTGTAAAAGGTGAAAGTAACATCGCCTGAATTGGAGGTGTAGATGCTGAAAGAAGACCTGCGCATCGGTGTTTTCGTTTGCGATTGCGGGCTCAACATCGCGGGTACAGTGGACACCGAGGCGGTGAAGGACTATGCCGCAACGCTGCCCGATGTGGTGGTGGCGGTTCGCAACCGGTACACCTGCTCCGACCCCGGCCAGCAGGAGATCAAGCGCCACGTGGTGGAATACCGGCTCAACCGCGTGGTGGTGGCCTCTTGTTCGCCCCTTCTGCACGAAACCACCTTCCGCAACTGCATTCAAGAAGTAGGTCTAAATCCCTATCTCTTGGAGATGGCCAACATCCGGGAGCATTGTTCCTGGGTACACCTTCGCGACAGGGAGGCGGCTACCCGCAAGGCTCAGGACATCGTGCGGGCGGCAGTGGCACGGGCTCATTGGCTCCTACCCCAGACCGAAGAGGAGTTCCCTGTCACCGACGCCGTGCTGGTCATCGGTGGTGGCGTGGCTGGCATCCAGGCCTCCCTCGACCTGGCCGACGCCGGCCACCAGGTCTATCTGGTGGAGAAGGAGCCATCCATCGGTGGGATCATGGCCCAACTGGACAAGACCTATCCCACCATGGACTGCAGCATATGAATACTGGGCCCCAAGATGATGGATGTCGGTCGGCATCCCAAGATCGAGCTTTTGGCTTATAGTGAGGTGGAGGACATCTCCGGCTACGTGGGCAACTTCAGGGTGAGGGTGCGCAAGAAGGCCCGCTACGTGGACGAGAACGAATGCACAGCTTGTGGCGACTGTGTGCCGGTCTGCCCGGTGGTCAAGCCCGATGAGTTCCAGGGAGGGCTTTCCACCCGTCGCGCCATCTACATTCCTTTCCCCCAGGCAGTGCCCTCTGCATACCTCATCAATATCGAGGAGTGCTTGGGTGATAACCCTATCGCCTGTGGCAAATGTCTGGAGGCCTGCGACAAGAAGTGCATTGATTTCGACATGCAGGATGAGATTGTCGAATTCGATGTCGGGGCTATCATCGTGGCTACGGGGATGGAGCCGTATGATCCCAGGGAGTTAGATGAGTATGGTTATGCCCGTTACGAGAACGTTATCACCAGCTTGGAGTTCGAGAGGTTGATCTCCGCTGGCGGCCCTACCGGGGGGCATCTGATCCGACCTACCGATCGGCGGATGCCCCAACGCATCGGCTTCGTCCAGTGCGTTGGCTCTCGCTCCCGCGATGGACGGGGCAATCCCTACTGTTCCAATATTTGCTGCATGAACACCATCAAAGATAGCCTCCTGCTTAAGGACCACTATCCAGATATTGACATAACCGTCTTCTACATGGATATACGAGCCTTTGGCAAGGGTTTCGAGGACCTCTACATGCGTTCTAAGGCCGCGGGGGTGAAGTACATCAGAGGGCTGCCGGGCGAGGTGACAGAGGATCCCGAAACGCACAACCTGCGGGTCGTGGTGGAGAACACCACCGCCGGGCGGCTGGAGGAACATGAATTGGACATGCTGGTTCTCTCCATCGGGGCTGTGCCCCGCCGGGACAGTGAGGTGGTCAGGCAACTCCTCACCCTCTCGCGCACACCCGATGGCTTCTTCATGGAATCGCATCCTAAGCTGAAGCCCGTGGATGCACCGACGGGGGGCGTGTTCCTGGCTGGTTGTGCTGAGTCGCCCAAGGACATCAAGGACTCAGTCACCCAGGCCTCCGCTGCCGCCTCTCGCGCTGGGATTCTGTTGAGCTCTCCCACTATCAAAGTGGAGGCTATCACTGCTGTTGTTGACGAGGCGCTGTGCAAATCCTGTGGGCTGTGCGTCAAGGTGTGTCCCTACGGCGCTATTATCTGGGAGAAGAAGCAGCCAGCCCGGGTGATCTCGGCTGCCTGTGCTGGGTGCGGTGCTTGTGCCGCCGAGTGTCAGTATGGGGCCATCGCCATGCGTCACTTCTCCGACCAGGCCATCTACGCCCAGATCGATGCCATATTGGATGTGGATGGAGCAAAGCCTCCTATCGTGGCTTTTGCCTGCAACTGGTGCTCATATGCTGGGGCGGACACGGCGGGCACGAGCCGCCTGGAATACCCGCCTACTGCTCGCCTCATCCGCACCATGTGCTCCGGGCGGGTTGACCCCAAATTCGTGTGGTACGCCTTCCAAAAAGGAGCGTCGGTGGTGCTGGTCTCAGGCTGTCACTACGCCGATTGCCACTACATCAGTGCCAACCGCCAGACCGTGCGTCGCGTGGATGCCTTGTGGGAGGGTCTGGAGAAGCGAGGTGTGCGTCCGGAGCGCCTGCAGTTGGACTGGATCAGCGCGGCTGAGGGGCAGAAGTGGGCCAGGGTGATGCGGGAACTGGATGAACTGTGGGCAAGTGTCACCGTGGAGGAGATACAGCAAACCCGCGAAGCATTGAAAGAGGCCAAAGTTCCGCTTCGAAGCGCCCTCGACCGGCTGAAGCAACCGACGCCAGCCACGATGCACTGCATGCGCTGTGGGAACGAATGGGCCGTGGTTTATGATCCCACCGCCAATGAGGAGCGCATGTGCCCCAAATGTCGGAGCAACAGCGTGCGGGTGTTGGTGGGTAACTGAGTATAGCGAACTTGACTTTATCTCACAGACAAAGGCTCACTCACTGTGCTGACGCCAGCGGAGTACCTGGAAGGCATCAGCCCGCTCCAGGGGACTTTGCCATAAGACCTGATAGTGTCAGCCAAATCATGCTCTCTGTGTGCTTTCCCCTTCCTCTGGCACAGTGTCTCTGCCTTGCTGGGGCGGGGACAGCAGGGTCTCGGCCACTTCTTTGAGCTTCAGCACCGCCTGCTCCGAGAACATGCCCACCAGGGCGCCCAGTCCGGCGAAACCAAAGGGGCTGGTCTGCTCAATCGTCGCCTCGGGCGAGAAGAACCCGCCTCGGATGACGAAATAGAACACCAGTGCCAGGGTTGCCCCGACGAAGGGCAATAGGATGTACATCAGCAGCCAGCTCATCACCAGTTCCCGGTTGCCAACGTACCAGTAGAGAGAACGAAGGGCGTGCACCAGACTCCCCAGGGCACCAGCCATGGCCACGATGATGATCAGGCGGACCTCATCCGAAATGGAAAGCGTCCAGAATAGAAAGGTCACAGGGGATGAGGCTGATTCCGTAGTTGAGGGAGGCCAGAACTGCACCAAGCCATACAGCAGGAAGATGGCAGTTAAAATGAGATAGGCGCTCATCAAGATAATCCCCACCGGGCCCACAAGGCTCGCTCCCACCCCAGTTCGTTTGGGCCTGGCTCCCTCGGTTGGCTCTTCTTTTACCTCTGACTCTTCTGTTGTGGTGATCTCTTCCTCCGTCATGTTTTTCCCTCCTTTTGTTGATATGACGCATTAATCCATCGTCCACCGCCAGCGATTGCGATGGATTCAAGTTGTTTCACGCATATTCTACTCCTTTTTGCCAAAAAGGTCAAGGGGAAAGCGCTGTTGGGCTTGCGCAGCGAAGCCTGGGGAGCTTGAGGGGTACCCCCTCAAGCCCACTTTTTCCTATTCAGGGCGGGGCTAAATGGGCCAATGCCCCACACTGGCGACGAGAAGAGGGGATATTGGA
>CAZRSI010000241.1:0-3921 GCA_964602575.1 uncultured Anaerolineae bacterium | reverse complement strand
TGGCGGGAGCGACGGGATTCGAACCCGCGATCTCCGGCTTGACAGGCCGGTATGTTAGGCCACTACACCACGCCCCCGCTCAAACGCATGCATAATTATACACAAAAAGCAGTTTTCGTCAAGTCGCCAGCCATGTATCCAGCGCCGAAGGCAAGAACAACAAGATCGCGTTGACTGTGGCGTGACAGCTCACGCTGGCACTCAAGCCGTAGCGCTGGTACACATAACCGTACAAAAAACCCAAAAGTGCCATAGCTATTAGCACAGCAATTAACACCACCGGATAGCCGCTGACTCCTGGCAAGACGATGATCCCCTCAGCCAGGCCGTAAAGCAAAGCCGCCACAATCAGCCCCTTCTCCCGCTGCAAAATCCCCCGAAAGTAGAGCTCCTCAATGGGAGCAGCCAAGAGAACCAGATTCTGAAAAAGAACAGCCTGGCTGGTCAAAGGAAAGAACCGGAGCGAGGTGGTTTTCAGAGCATCCTTGGCAAACAACAACAACGGCAAAGAGAGCACCAGCCCCACGACGGCCCCACGTCCCATGTTGGCCAATCCATACTGCATGGCAATGTCCTGCCCCTCAGCATAGATCAGGCAGAGACCCAACAGCACCAGCCAGATGATCAGCAGGCGAGTTTCCATCCCCAGTCGGAAAGTCGCCAAACCGATCACCGCGAAGATCGAAAAGGTCAAGTAGGGATCGAGGTTAGCCAACGCCTCTAGCTTCTCGCCACCGCCGGGTTTAGACGACTTCACAACTCCCCCATCACCTCCCGTATCACACCTAAGGCAACTTCAATATCTTCCGCCTCGATCCCGTAATGGGTTACCGCCCGTAGACGACGGCCCTCAATAGCCAGCAGCTTTACCCCTCGCTCATCCAGCCTGGCCTGCAACTCCGCCGGCGTCAAGCGCTCGCTGACCAGGTCGAAGATAACGATATTGGTCTGCACACGGTCCAAATCAATTGCTAGGCCCGGTATCTCGGCCAGACCCTCCGCCAGACGGCGAGCGTTAGCATGATCTTCGGCCAGGCGGTCCACCATCTGCTCCAGGGCGACTATACCAGCCGCGGCAATGATGCCCGCCTGACGCATGCCACCGCCGACGATCTTGCGGTTGCGCCGTGCCTCGTAGATAAACTCCTTATCCCCACAGATAACCGAGCCCACCGGCGCCGACAGACCTTTGGATAGGCAGACCTGCACCGAGTCCACATCCTCTACCAGTTCCTTGACGTCAACCCCCAGGGCCACCGCCGCATTGAAAATGCGTGCCCCATCGAGATGGACTGCCAAGCCATGACGGTGCGCCAGCTCGCAAACCGCTTTCGTATACTCCGGCGTGAGGACGGCCCCGCCGCAGCGGTTGTGGGTGTTCTCCAGGCAGACCAGCTTGCTACGGGGAAAGTGAACGTTTTCGGGGCGGATAGCGGCTTCGATGTCGGCCAGGTCCATGGTGCCATCGGGCTGGTTAGGCACGGTACGAGGGTGGATGCCCCCTAGCGCCGCCGAGCCGCCGGCTTCATAAAGAAAGGTGTGAGCCAGATGCCCCACGATGAACTCGTCGCCCCGGCCACAGTGGCTCAAAAGGGAAACCAGGTTCCCCATGGTGCCGCTGGCTACGAAAAGGGCCGCTTCCTTGCCCAGTCGCTCAGCGGCCATCTCCTCCAACCGATTGACTGTTGGATCCTCTCCATAAACGTCGTCGCCCACCTCGGCCCGATAGATAGCTTCGCGCATAGCAGGTGTGGGCAGAGTCACGGTGTCGCTTCGCAAGTCTACGATTTTCATGCTTACCCCCTGGTATTTTACTTGGAGCGGGGACGCAAGTCCGCCCCATCAACAGGCTTGCGCCTGCACTCCCCTTCAATCAAAGGAAAGTCATTGGGCAATCAGGGATCAGGAACAGACAATCAGGGAAGTGAACACTGATTACTGATCACTGGCCCCTAGTACCGCCTAACGATAGCCCGGTAGGTCTGTGGCTGGCGGTATTGCAGGAACTGAAGCTCCTCGCGATATTTCCGAACCTGGTCCAGGTCAATGCGCGCCACGGCATAGCCTTCGCTCCCTCTCTCAACGGAGGCATACACCTCTCCCCGCGGGCCTACCACCATGCTGTCGCCAAAAAAGGAATAGGTGTACTCCTCCCCCACCCGATTGGCAGCAGTCACAAAGAGCGAGTTCTCGTAGGCCCTGGCCAGCACGTAGGTCCGCCACTCCTCGGCATCGGGATCAGCCCAATTAGCGCACACGATCAGCAACTCCGCCCCATCCAGGGCCAGGCTGCGGGCCACCTCGGGGAAGGCCAGGTCCCAACCGAGCAGAAAGCCCACCTGTCCAAACTCCGTCTCGAAGACAGGATACCGATAGCCAGGCCGAAAGGCCAGCCGCTCCTCTCCCCGCAGATGCACCTTGCGGTACTGGCCGATCAACTCGCCGTCGGGACCGACGAGGACAGCAGCGTCGTATAGAATGCTCTCCACCCTCTCCTTGGCCGCCATCCCAAAAGCGATGTGGGTACCAAACTCAGCCGCCCGCTGGGCCAACAGGTTGGTAGTTGCCCCAGGCACCCGCTCCGCCAAATCAGTAAACCGCATCCCACACTCGTAGCCAGTAGTGATCAACTCCGGAAACACCACCAGGTCCACCTTTTGCTCGGTGCAGATTTTCTCTATGAAATCCGACATCTGTACCAGGTTCTCGCTAACCTCGGCCAGACGCGGGTTCATTTGCACTACGGCCACTCTGATTTCTTTCATAAGGACTTGACTCCTTTGACGTGATGCGTCATGCGTCAAACATAATGCCCGAAGCCTGATGCGCGATTTGACGCTTGACGTTTGATGTTTCACACATAGTATACACCACAACCAAGTAGTTAGTCAAAAAGGTCTCGCCAACTCGTCAGTCGTTGTCCCCTTCCGAGAGACAGCCGTCTATAGCCCGCTCGACCTCAATGCTCGCCTCTCCGCGGCCCTTGCTCAGGTGGGCCAGGAACTCCACGTTGCCAGCCGGTCCTCTGAGGGGCGAAGCCATCAGACCTCGCACCGCCAGTCCATGGTCCAGGGCCCAACCCAGGATCTTGGCAAGGACGGCACGATGGACCTCTGGGTCCTTCACCACTCCCCCTTTACCCACCTCCGCTCGCCCGGCCTCGAACTGGGGTTTGATAAGGGCAATGATGTCGCCCGCTGGTTTGAGCCAGCCCACGACGTTGGGCAGCACCAGCTCCAGGGAGATGAAGGAGACATCAACGGTGGCCAGGTCAATGGGTTCTGGCAAGCTCTCCAGATAGCGGACGTTGACCCGCTCCATGACCACCACCCGCGGGTCCTGGCGCAGGCGCCAGGCCAGTTGGCCATAGCCTACGTCAATGGCGTAGACCTTCCTCGCGCCTCGCTGCAGCAGGCAATCGGTGAATCCGCCCGTGGAGGCCCCCACATCAGCAGCTACGGCCCCAGCCACCTGAACAGTAAAGTTGTCCAGCGCCGCCTCCAGCTTCAACCCGCCCCGGCTGACGTAGGGCAGCTTCGCTCGCAGGTGAATATCCGCGCCTCCGGGCACCCGGGCCCCTGGCTTATCCACTACCCGGCCATCCACCAGAACCTGGCCTGCCCGGATGAGCCGCTGGCCCCGCTCTCGGCTCTCGACCAGGCCCCTCTCAACCAGTAGCACATCCAAACGTTTCTTCTTCACTGCTATAGGATAGCCACAACTTGCCAAAAAGTCAAGTGGCGACTGGCATCCCTGTCCCGCTTAAGGGCAGCGGCTCTTTGGGAAGAATTTCGCAAGGTCACGGCGTTGGAATCGTAAATTCGCTCCGGGTTTGTCTGCTCACGCTGGACCTTAGTACAGCCTTCCACAAGTTTGTAGCGATATTGTTTGCTCGCGCCGGACCTTAGTCCGGCGGTCTTT
>CAZRSI010000240.1:0-3960 GCA_964602575.1 uncultured Anaerolineae bacterium | reverse complement strand
CGGCGAAGTTGTTGAACATCGCCTGCCAGACACGGAAGCCAAAGTAGAGCATGAAATTGGAAACAATGAGGTAAACCAGCATTCGCCGGTTTTCTTTGAGCATTTCGCTCATGCTTTAATCAAACCTGATTCCTTTTTCGACAAAAAGCTTCAAGCACGCATCCACCACTATAGGTCCATAGAGGACAAGAGGACACCTTGATTCCGGGAGATCTAATCTAAGGCCTTATCTATGCCGCGCGTCGGTCGGTACGGCCGGTGGAGAGAGCTCTGAATCTCAACAAAATTCTCCTCGCCCGATTTTACAGCTTTCGAAAAGCGGGGAGTATCTTGGCCAGGCTCTTCGGAGGAAATATCTCGAACGCATCAATGCGTGTCCCGAGCAGTTCTTCCTTCGGGTATCCTCCCACCTCCAATAAGTACGGCTATCCGTAAATTCGATCCTAGTTCCAGTTCACACAGCGGACCCTAGTCCGCCGCCTGAACGCCTCTGCAAAGAGCTGCGGTAGTGCTGGACTAAGGTTCGCCTTGGGCAAGTTTTCGGATAGGTACCTATTCAGTTGGATTCAAGCGCAGGTTAGCGTACAGCCCATCAAAGTCGAAACGCTCATTGAGCATTTCTTGGAAACGCTGCACCTTCTTTTCCTGGTGAAGGCGGGTTTTACCAAAGAACTGCTCAATGATTTCCACGGTGGTCAGGGTGTCCTGCTTGGCCAACATCACTGGCACTCCTACCTCCTCGGCCCGGTTCAGGATGAGGGGACTAGGAGGGAGATTGCCTGTCAGAATGAGGCACTTGGTCGAGGTCTCCAGAGCCGCCAGTTGGATGTCGGAACGATCGCCCCCGGTAATGACAGCTTTGTTGGGCTTGCGGCGGAAATAAGTGAGCGCGGAATCCACATTCATAGCCCCCACCATCAGATACTCTACCAACTCCTCGCTGGCCTCGGGGCAACAGACGATTTGAGCCCTTAGGCACTCAGCCAGCTGGCCCACGCTGATGGACATGAGCAGCCTTTCCTGAGGGAGCACAGCGTAAACCTTTACGCCTCGTTCCTCCAAATAAGGTTTGACTATCTCCTGGACGAAGCGCATCCGTTGGCGCGGTACAGTATTGATGACAACCCCCATCATGGAATCCCCAAACAAGGCTTTGGCTCCCAGAGCATCATCCACCACCAGGTCGCTGGTGTATTTGATCACTGCCAACTCTCGGGCCCCCAGCAGTTCGGCGACCAGGGGTGTGGACAGCCCAATGAAAGCACCTTCCATGCAGTGAGCCCCTCCTTCCAAAATGACCACGTCCTTGCCCTGGGAAACCCTGGCATAGGCATCCCTGAGCCGAGCCATGAAATCAGTCTTGTCTTTGCCTGTTAAGATATCCTCTACCACTTTGGGCATCAAGGCGATGGGCGCAAGAGCTTCCAAGGGTTCGGCTAAATCGAATGTCTGTTGAATGAATTGGGCATCTTCATCAATGATCTGCCCAGCCACTTTTCTGGCTGTCGTGCTCACCGGCTTCATGTACCCAATGGCGAAACCATCGCGCCTGAATTTGTTGCCCAGGCCAATGCAGAGAGCCGTCTTGCCAGAGAAAGTTACCATTGAAGTGATGTATAAGACTTTCATATCCCCTCCTTTAAGATGCTAACACCAGCCGCATGTCAACACCCACCACCCCCCGTCCAGCTTCAAAGACAAAGAGTGGATTGATGTCCATCTCCATAATCTCGGGGAAATCGGTCACTAACTGCGAAAGCCGCAGCAGAGTATCCACGATAGCTTCTATGTCTGAGGGCTTCTCGCCTCGCACGCCTTTGAGCAGGCTGTAGGAGCGAATCTCAGAGATCATCTCTCTTGCCTCTTGCCGAGAGAAAGGTGCTATGCGGAAGGATACATCCTTGAGAGCCTCAACATAGATGCCTCCCAGGCCAAACATCATCAGGGGGCCAAACTGGGGGTCGCAATTCATACCCACGATGACTTCCTTGCCCCCCATCACCATCTCCTGCACCAAACAGCCCCATATCTCGGCCTCCGGCATGTAGCGGGTCGCCCGGTACACCAGCAAATCGAAGGCATCTCGCACGTCGGTGGCGCTAGTGATGCCCAGCTTTACCCCGCCAATGTCGGTTTTGTGGAGAATGTCCGGAGAGGCGATCTTCATCACCACTGGATAGCCAATTTTCTCCGCGATATCCACTGCTTCATCGGCCGTGGTGGCCAGCTCAGATTTTGGTATGCGAATGCCATAAGCCTCCATGATCTCCCGTGCTTCAGCATCGCCAATAGTCTGCCGGCCGTCGGCTCTCACCTGATCGAAGATGCGCCTTACCCTCTCACGGTCCACGTCGAACTCTTCGATCTCCTGGGGAGGACGTTTCAGCCAGCGCCGGTATTCCAGCATGGCCCTCAATGCCCCCACTGCCCGTTCGGGGAAGGGATAGTTGGGCACCTGATACTGGTTAAGAATCTTGATTCCTGGCCCCACCTTGGCCTCTCCCATGAAGCAACCCAGGACAGGCTTGTCGTAGTTAGCAGCAACTTGCCCCACGGCCTCGGCAGTCTCTTCAACCTTGGTCATAACTTGAGGGGCGAGTATGGCAATGACACCATCCACACCTTCGTCCTTCAGTGCCGCCTCCAGCGCAAGAGCATAACGATCGGTCTGAGCATCTCCCAGGACGTCAATAGGGTTATAAATGTTGGCGGCGGGGGGGAGATGGTCTCGCAGGAATTCGATTGTATTCCGGCTCAAGGAGGCCAGCGAGAGACCCTCTCGCTCCAGAGCATCGGTGGCCATCACGCCGGGCCCGCCAGCGTTGGTGACGATGGCGATGCGCCCTCCGCGGAGCACGGGCTGATAGGCGAAGGCCAGGGAATAGTCAAACAGATGTTGGATGGATTCGGCTCTGAGCACCCCGCTCTGACGAAAGGCTGCCTCGTAGGCCCGCGCCGAACCCGCCAGAGAGCCGGTGTGGGACGATACGGCGCGGGAACCGGCGTCGGTGGAACCGGATTTCACAGCAATCACCGGAATGCGTCGGCTAACCCTCCGGGCGACTTCCATGAATGCTCGCCCGTCGGAGAGGCCCTCTATGTAAGTGAGGATCACCTTGGAATGGGGGTCATTCTCCCAGGCTGCCAACAGGTCCACCTCGTCCACGTCAGCCTTGTTGCCCAGGCTAACGAAGCGAGAGAAACCAAATCCCGCAGCGAGAGCCCAGTCGAGGATAGCAGTACACAGAGCCCCCGACTGGGACATGAAGGCGATCTTCCCCTGGATGGGCATTCCGGCGGCGAAGGAAGCGTCGAGGGGGCAGATAGTGTCTATGACCCCCAGACAATTGGGTCCGATGAGCCGCATCCCGTACCGCTTGGCGATGGCCACCAGCTCCCGCTCCATTCTGACCCCCTCCAAGCCAGCCTCGCGGAAACCAGCGGTGATGATGATCGCTCCCTTAACGCCTTTCTGGCCACATTCTTCCAGTGCTCCGGCCACATATTTGTTGGGTATCACGATAACCGCCAAATCCACAGGCCCTGGAACATCCAGTACGCTGGGATAACATTTGAGGCCCAGGATTTCATCGGCGTGGGGATTGATGGGGTAAACCTGGCCAGGGTAGCCATGTTCGATGATATTCGATAATACCCCATAGCCCAATTTCGTTTTGCTGCGAGAAGCACCGATCACAGCTACTGTTTTGGGACAGGAAAACACTTCGAGCATCGTCTATATCTCCACACGTGGGCTAGATAGAAGAGTGGTTTAACAGTTTACAATGATACAACAGAATCCCTAAAATGGCAAATATTCCCCCTCTCTGTGGACTTGTGTAACTTGCTGGCACTTCTCCAACCTGGAGAACAGGAAATGCTGTCTTGCCGTCTCCAGCGGGGCTTGCGCAGCGAAGCCTGGGGAGCTTGAGGGGTACCCCCTCAACCCCACTTTTTCCT
>CAZRSI010000239.1:0-4004 GCA_964602575.1 uncultured Anaerolineae bacterium | reverse complement strand
AGCCAGTTCCTCTCGATCCGGAATGCGGGCGCTGGTGACGGTGTCGTTTTCGCCGTCCTCGATCATTTTCTGCAAAGCAGCCTCGAAGTCATCCCTTGGGATGCCCAGTTCCTTAACCGATGTGGGCTGATTGATGCGGCGCAGCAGGTCTCGCACGGCCTTCACCAGGCTGGTTGCCCCCTCGGCATCGGAAGGGGTGTCCAATCCCAGAAAACGGGCGATTTCCGCGTAGCGTCCTGGGACCTCGCGGGCCGTGAACTCGATGGTGTAGGGCAGGAACAGCCCCACGGCACGGCCATGAGGCACGCCGAACAGCGGGCTCAGGGGATGGCCCATGGCGTGGGCCAGCGCGCCCATCGAATTGCCAAAGCCCAACCCAGCGATGGTGGCCGCGTTGTGCATCTTCTCGCGAGCCTCGGCGTCCCCATCGTCAGCCACTGCCCGCGGCAGGTAGTCGAACACCAGTTGAATGGCCTTCAGGCACAGGCCGTCGCAGAAATCGTTGGCCCAACTGTTAGTGTAGCCCTCGATGGCATGGGTCAGGGCGTCCATGCCGGTGTCGGCGGCGATCTGAGGAGGCAGGGCCTTGACGAAGATGGGATCAACGATGGCGAGGTCGGCCATGTTCTCCCGTGAGCCCAGCACCAGTTTCCGCTTCTCCTGGGCGTCGGTGAGGACCACCACCCAGGTCACCTCAGCACCGGTGCCGCTGGTGGTGGGGATAGTGATGAGGCGAGCCTTCTGGCGCAGCCCCAGCGGTATCATGGGATTGATCTCCTCGGGCTCCATGTCGGGTCGCTCGTAGAGCACCCACATGGCTTTGGCTGCGTCCATACAGGAGCCACCCCCCAGGCCGATGACCCAATCAGGGCCGTACTCGCTCATAGCCGCTGCACCACGCTTTACCACCTCAAACGTGGGATTCGGCTCCACCTCGGCGAAGGTCTGACATTCCATCCCCGCCGCTTTCAGTTGCCTGGCGACCAGATCAACGAAGCCCAGCCTAACCATGTTCCGATCGGTGACGATGAAGGCCCTCCGTCCCCCGATCTCACTCAGGTAGCTCAGGGCATCCTCGCCGTAGACGACCTCCGGACTGTTGAAGAACCACATGTTGTCCTCCTGACAGGTATACAAGTATGCAAGTTTGCACATTTTGCTCACCTGCTCACTTGCCTACTTGCCCATTTGCCTACTCGCTCACTTGCTCACTCCCCCGGGAACTCCGTTGGCACGCGGGTGCAGCACTCCACCAGTTCCTGGGCGGCCTTGACGTTGCGCATGATCATGGCCATGTTGCCCTTGAGCTTCAGCCTGCGGGTCAGGAGGCCTTGGATGGGGTCCAGTTCCTTGGAAACAACCTTGCGCCAGGAGCTGAGAGGAGCGCTCATCCTGAAAGCCGGATCTTTCTCCTTCTCATCGGTGATTAGCTTGGCCTCGCGACACTTGCCGTGCCAGAGGTCCATATAGAAGATCACTGGTTCTGTCATCTCGCCCTCGGGCTCCACAATGAAGTAGAAGTCGCCCTCCCAGTTCCTGGCCGCCTGGGCGTAGGCCTCACTCTGGTTGAGCTCCTGACACAGAGCTTTGATCCATTCGTCCGATAAAAACTTTGGCATTTTGTCCCTCCTCAAAGTTGTGAATAGCTAATGTGCTATTGCCTTCGATCTGGCTACTGAGACGAACTCTTCGAACAGTCGTCGCATAGATGGGGCATCCTCCAGCAACTCCTCAGGGTGCCACTGCACTCCCAGGGCGAAGGGGTGATCACGGCTCTCAATGGCTTCTATGATTCCATCGGGTGTCCAGGCCACAGCTTGGAAAGTTGGGGCCAGGTCTCTTACAGCCTGGTGATGTCCGCTATTGACGGCAACTTGCCTCTGGCCCAGAATGCCAGCCAGCTTTGAATCGCTGCTGATCGTCACCTGATGTGCCAGGTAGTTGCGGGGATAACCGGACCAGAAGTCGTGCTTGAGAGCCCCTGGCAACTGAGAGGCGATGTCCTGGTAGAGGGTACCCCCAGCCGTCACGTTCAGCACCTGGATGCCCCGACATATACCCAGAATCGGCAAGCCTTCATTCAGAGCCCAGCGTGTCAAGGTGAGCTCCACCGCGTCTCGCGCGTCCTCTATCTCGCCGCACTTCTCGTGAACGGTCTCACCGTAGAGCCTAGGATGCACGTCTACGCCGCCGGCCAAGAGCAGGCCGTCGAGCCGCTCATAGATGGCTCGGAGAGCTCCCTTGTCCAAGTTCAGAGGAATCAGCACCGGCGCTCCGCTGGCTGCTGTGATGGGCTCCACATAGGATTGGCTCTGAGCGAAGACGGTAGAACCAGACCGACCCGATTGATCGAGGCGACAGGGGATACCGATCAGGGGATAAATGGCTGCTTTGCCCATATCTACTCCTGTTGCATGTTGTATGTGCTTTCGGCGCGTAAGCTCCTGTTCTCCCAAATGCTTGGGCTGCGCTTAAGCCACTGCGCAAGCCCTGTCGCCCAGGATGCTTGCCAGGATCAAGGACTTGTGATATACTCTCAATTGATATTCTAGCATCAAACTATATGTCTGTCAATTTCCGAGGCGGCCTGGGCTTGCGCAGCGAAGCCTGGGGGTTGAGGAGGCTTCAAGGATTCAGGACCTGCGAGAGACTCGTATCACCCGGAAGGGCCTGAGCGTCCTCTGCGAGAAGGTCATTGAAGCGGGCAGCATATCTGATTATGGTCGCCCCCCTGACCGTCGCGCGGCTGATACAGCAGTTTCTCGCTATCCGCAATGGGGAAAAGGCCCCTTCTCTCTACGTTCTCACTGGATGCTATACCTTCCTCCTAGCTAGTCAACTGCTCTGTATTCTATTCACCCAAAGCCGAGGCCCCTTGCTGGGTCTCTTATGTTTCTCCTGATCATCTCCAGTTACTTTCTCGCCTCGCTGCTCTTCTCCCTAAAGCTTGCTCGACGCAAAGGCTGGAGATACTTCCCGCTTTTGCCCCTTGCCTTTGCTGTAATGCATTTCAGTTGGGGTTTGGGGTTTCTATTAGGACTGACCAGGACCGCCATTTCGGCGCTGAACCAGAGGCAATAGCGAGATCGTTTCCCTCAAGATGACTGCAGTTCCTAAAGGCGGAGCAACCAATCCGGCGTGGTGACTTCTTCGACCAAGTCCCCTCGCCTGAGGTAGGGCTTGATGTCCAGCACGGGCGTGCCATCGTAGGCATCCAGCCCCAGCACCTTCAGGATATTTCCCCGACGCTCCAGTAGCTTCACCTCCGTGATCCCGATGGGATTGGGGCGGACAGGGCTGCGAGTGGCGAACACTCCGACCAGGGGCAGTTCCTCCCGGCCCCCAGGATGCACTTTCAACAGGGAGCGTCGGTTTTCGTTCACCTTGTGCAAGTAGAAAACGATTACAATGTGGGAGAAGTCCTCTATCCCATCCAGGGCCTCCGCTAACTGGGGAGCGATCACCACTTCAGAAACGATGTTTTTCCACTTGACATCGCTTGGGTATTCGACGCCGTTGATCACTCGCCCGATTGGCGTGAGGCTGACGCTTTCTTGGAGGATATTTTCTTTCATTGACCTCGTTTTCCTTTCTTAAGATGGACTAAAGCCTATAAAGGTGACTGGCCTCCTGCCTGCTTGATTGTATCACATTTACGGACCTCTCGCAACAGGAGATATAGCTCTGGGCTTGACCCCAAATATAGGGTGGTGTTGTGTTGGGAAGCGGCCTCGCCACTCACCAACACAACACTCTTTTTCCCCGCCGGACTGAAAACAGTCATTCTTATATAGTGGGGGTGTGATTTAGAGCCTATCCAAAAAACGCTCACGGCGGACCTTAGTCCGCCATCCTCGGCACTTAGAAACCTCGGTTTGGTGCTTAAAAGAGCGCGGGACTAAAATCCCGCGTGAGCAGGGAGAAGCCGGAACGAACTTATGCAACAGTGCTAAGTACAGCATGGCGCAAGTTCGATCCTAGTTCGGCTTGCGGCAGACCTTAGT
>CAZRSI010000238.1:0-4010 GCA_964602575.1 uncultured Anaerolineae bacterium | reverse complement strand
CGGGCTTCCCCTCCACGATGAAGTCGCGGGCGATGATCTCCTCCATCGAGTAGGCAGTCAGGCTGTAGGTTCCGGGCAGGTCAACCACCTGGATTTCGTAGTCCTCGTACTTGCAGATACCTTCCTTCTTCTCCACCGTCTTGCCCGGCCAATTTCCCACGTGCTGGCGGGCTCCGGTGAGGGCATTAAACACGGTGCTCTTGCCGGAGTTGGGGTTTCCGGCCAGAGCGATGGTTAGTTCTTTTGCCATTTGAGTCTTCTCCTTTCTCTGGAGTGCACAAGCTCTGCTTGTGCTGCTAAAGCAGAGCTTCAGTACTCCAAAAGCTTCACCATAATCTTGTGGGCCATCCCGCGCCCCAGGGCCAAGCGGGTATCTCGCACGGCAACGATGATCGGGCCACCATGGAAGTCGGCCTGGATGACCTTTATTCTCACCCCGGGGTTGAGCCCCATCTCGGCCAAACGGCGGCGTATACCCCAGCCACCGTGCATGGCCACGAGCTGCACCTCTTGCCCCGGAGCAACCATACTCAGCGGCATAGACATTCCTTCTTTCATCGTGCCAATCACTTCTAACTCACCTCGACATGGACAATCTGGGCCTCTTCTTTGCGCAGCGAGAGGTGGTAGCCCAGCAGCTTGAACTCGACGGGGTCACCCAGGGGGGCCACCCTCTCCACCTCGATCTCCGCCCCCGACACCACCCCCATGTCCAGGATGCGGCGGTGGATGGCCCCGCTGCCGCCAACCCTGACCACCTTGCCCTTCTGGCCAGGCTTCAGCTCACTTAGGGATTTGATCTCGGCCATATTTGCTCGCCTCCTTTCGCTTTTGCTAAGCATTTGCAAATATAAAGCTACAAAATAAAAGCCTTGACGAAGCGCCCTCGCTCCTGTCAGACGGCTTTACTTGGCTTGCTTTCGCCGGCACTCAGCGCAGTAGCCTACCAGGTCCAGATGAATCTCTGTGATCTCGAAATCATACTCCTCGCTCAAATCATGCAGTAACTCCTGGCTGAAGGGGCACTCGAACTCAATGACCTTGCCGCAGCCCTGGCAGACGAGGTGATGGTGTCCTTTCTCACCCCTCAATTCATAGTGGTAGTGCTCCTCGCCCAGGCGTAGCTCGTCCACCAATCCTGCCTCCTTGAGCATAGCGAGAGTGCGGTAGACGGTGGAGAGGCTCAGGCGAGGAGCCTTTTGCCTGGCTAGGCGATGAATCTCGTCGGCGTCCAGGTGGCCGCCGGCCTCGCGCATCGTTTCCAGGATGAGCAGCCGCTGCGGGGTGATGCGTTTGCCCGCCTGGCGCAGAATCTTTCTGTCGGAGTTTTTCACAATCTCTTCCCTTTAGTACCTCTCGTGGTTTCCGCAAATGATTTGCAGTTGTAATTATACTGCAGTTCTCTCCTGATGTCAAGCGGGCCAACCTTAACATTTTCTCTTTCCGACGAGATACCAGCCAAATCCGCCCCGCATCATCCCGGCCACGACGGCAATCGCAGGCGGCAGGGAACCGGCCAGGGGACAGTCGGAGCATCGGCCCTGGCAATCGCCAGCCAACGGCCGCAGGTATCCCATGCGCGCTAAGTCCTCGATCATTTGCTCCAGCAATTTCTGCAACACTTCACATCCCCCAGCCCACCAGCCGCGCGCCCTGGTAGATGGCGATGCCCACGGCAAAGGACACCACCAGGAGCAGGGCCACGCTGAAGGCGGTCCAACGCCAGCTACCAGTCTCCTGGCGGATGGTGGCCACCGTGGCCACACAAGGGATGAAAAGCATCTGCACCGCCAGGAAGGCCAGGGCCGCCGCGGGGGTTAGCACCCCAGGCAACACTTCAGCCAGACGCGTTCCCTCCTCACCTGCACTGTAGAGAACGCCCAGGGTGGCGATGGTGTTCTCCTTGGCCACGAAGCTGGTCAGCAGCGCCACCATCATCTGCCAGCCCAGCCCCATCAGCCCCCCCAACGGCACCAGCAGCCGCCCCAGGGCTGCCAAGTAGCTCGATTCTATCTCCCCGCCTGGCAGGACCGAGAGGGCCCAGACCACTATCGATACGACCACGATGATGCTCCCGGCTTTCTTGAGAAAGGCCACCAACCGCTGCCACACCGAGAGGCCGATGGTGCGGGCGTTAGGCAGGTGATATAGTGGCAGCTCCATGATGAAGGCCACATGCTTGCCTCCCAGCACCAGCTCGTGGAGGGCAATGCCTATGATGGCCAGCATCACCAGGTTGAGCCCTACCAGACCCCAGGAGACCAGCGCGGCGTGGGAACTGAAGAAGATGGGGACCAGCACGGCCACTACAGCCATGCGGGCTGTACAGGGCACCAAAGGGGCAACCAGGATGGTTAGAAGTCTGGCTTTATGCTCCTCCACCACCCGCGCTCCCATCACCGCTGGCACGTTGCAACCAAATCCCAAAAAGAGAGGCAAAAAGCTCTTGCCATGCAGTCCCATCAGGTGCATGAAGCGGTCCATGACGTAGGCTGCCCGGGCCATATATCCCACATCCTCCAGCAGCCCCAGGGCAGCGAAGAAGATAACCAGAATGGGCAGAAAGGTGATCACCATCCCTGCCCCGCCGATCACCCCGTCGGCCAGGAGTTCCACCAGCCAGGTTGGCGCAGCACTAAGCGCGGCACGCACCCATTCCGCTCCGGCCTGCACCAGGTAGGTATCCAGTAGTTCCTGTAACGGCGCGCCCACAGCATAGGTTAACCAAAAGATGAGACCCAACATACCTAGCAGGATGAGCAACCCCCAAAAGGGATGGGTAGCGTAGCGGTCCACCCGGTCTGTCAGGCTGATCTGGCCGAAGGTAGGGCGCACCAACGCAGCCCGCACCATTCGCCCGATCCACTCGTAGCGGGCACCGGCCACTGCCAGAACTGCATCCTCATGCTGCATCAGGATGGCGTGCACCTGTTCCCACTTCTCTGGCGACAGCCTCTCCTGCATCATGCGGGTGATCTCCCGGTCGCCCTCCAGGAGCTTGAGGGCCACCCAGCCCTCCGGATAGGGTTCGGGCACCTGCCCGGTGATGATCTCCTGGAGCTGAGACAGTACCGCCTGGTGATCCTCACGGATCCCAGGGCGGCAAGGAGCATAGCTATCTGGGTTCCTGGCCAGGTGATCCACGGCCTCCACCAGTTCTCGTATGCCCTGATTCTTGGAAGCCACCATAGGCACGACGGGGAGGCGCAACGCGGCCTCCAGAACGTGTGGCTCGATGTGCATCCGCTGCTGCTCGGCCACATCGGTCATGTTCAGCCCCAACACCACCGGCACTGATAGCTCCAAGAGTTCGGCCACCAGGTACAGGCTGCGCTCCAGGGCGGCGGCGTTGACAATGGCCACCACCACGTCGGGCTTTTCCTTGATGATGTAGTCACGGGCGATCTGCTCTTCAAGGGAATTGGCGGTCAGGCTGTAGGTACCTGGCAAGTCCACGATGTTTACTGTAGTGTCATTGTAATGGTACGTACCGGTCTTCTGCTCGATAGTCTTGCCTGGCCAGTTCCCCACGCGCTGGCTGAGGCCAGTCAGCAGGTTGAAGACAGTGGACTTCCCTACGTTAGGTTGCCCAGCCAATGCCACGGTGATTTGATTTCGGATTTCAGGTTTAGTCATTGTGGTTTGGTCATCGGTCATTGGTCATTCTCTTCACCAGCACCTTCATTGCCTCGCCTCGTCCCAGGGCAATGCGCGTATCGCGGATGTTCACAATCAGCGGGCCATAGCCAAAATTCTGCATCATCATCAACCTGGCCCCGGGTATGAAACCCAGCGTAGCCAGGCGACTTCTTAACCTTAACCCTCCAACCAATGCCTGCACCACTCCCACCTCGCCGGAGGACAGGGTGGTTAGCGGTACCAATTCATTGCTCCTCATGTTATCCTCCGCTTTTGCCAGGAATCTGCCACCGCCAGGATAGTGAAACTATCATAACGACTGTACTAGGAAGTCCGAATTATACCACGCTTAACTTAAATCGTCAAAGCCA
>CAZRSI010000237.1:0-4048 GCA_964602575.1 uncultured Anaerolineae bacterium | reverse complement strand
AGGTGGGTGGGCAGGGTATCGGACGTGGTCTCGGTGGGGGACGAGGTCAGGGTAAGGGTGCTCAGCGTAGACCCGGAGAAGGGACAGATCGGCCTGACGATGAAGGGGGTGAAGCAGCCCCATTGAGCAGGAGGTCGCGATGAAGGCCGCCTTCCTCAGTTCGACGGCCAGAGACCTGGCCAAGTATCGCGAGGCAGCCTACAAGGTCATCGAGGGCCTGGACGACTGGCATTGCGTGCGGATGGAGGACTTTGGCGCGCGGGATGCGATGCCCAACGAGTTCTGCCGAAGGAAGGTGACCGAGTGCGACGTTTTCGTGGGCATTGTCGGCCACTGCTACGGCAGCATCCCCAAGGGCTCCGATAAGTCCTACACCGAGCAAGAGTACGACGCGGCGGTAGCTACCGAGAAGCCGCGCTTGATGTTCCTGGCGCCGGGGGACTTCCCATTGCCGACACACCTCATCGAGCCGGACGAGAAGTGGGCCAAGCAGCGTGCCTTCCGCGACCGAGTGTACGCCAAACGCATCCGCGATACCTTCACCTGCTATCACACCGGAACCACCAACAGGCGGGTGTGGTGCGACGGGCCGTCCCACTGTTACAAGCCCGCGCTGGAGGAGGCGGAGAGGATATTAAAATTATGCGGAGGCCACGATGCAGAAGCAACCTAACTCCCGTATGTGTTTTGTGTGTGGGATGGAGAATCCCATCGGCCTGAAAGCCTTTTTCTATGAAGATGATGAAGGACGAGTGATTTGTAAGTTCACCCCCCGTGAAGAGCACCAAGGCTACCCCGGCTTCGTGCACGGTGGGGTCATCAGCGCCCTAATGGACGAGGTCATCGGGCGCGTGGGTACGTCCCTCGACATCTGGGCGGTCACAGCCAAGCTGGATCTCAAGTTCCGCAAGCCGGTGCCGTTAGGGGAGGAAATCACCGTGGTGGGAGAGCTGGTTCGCCTGCGATCCCGGTCTTTTGAGGCCAGGGGAGAGCTCCGCCTGGCCGACGGCACCCTGGCTGTCGAAGGCTATGGCCTCTACGTCCGTTTGCCCGATGAGGAGGTCGAGAGGAGAAAGGCGGAGGTGGATTTTTGGGAGGTCGTGCCCGACTAAAACTGCTGGTTGGTGTCAAGAAAATTGCTTGAGTTCCCCTGAGTTCCTCAAAGTTCCCTTGTCCCAGAGGAACTCGGGGAAACTTGGGCTATGTTAGAGCAATTAAACAGGAGGAATCCCTATGGAACTCAAAACCGTCAAAATCGAAAAGCCTGAGGAGATCAACATGATCCTGGGCCAGTCGCACTTCATCAAGACGGTGGAGGACATCCACGAGGCGATGGTTACCTCGGTGCCGGGGGCCAAGTTCGGGCTGGCCTTCTGCGAATCGTCGGGAGCCTGCCTGGTGCGGGCCACCGGCACCGACGAGGAGTTGGTGGAGCTGGCCAAGAAGAACGCCCTGGCCATAGCGGCTGGCCACTCCTTCATCCTTTTCATGCGCGATGCCTACCCCATCAACTTCCTCAACGCCATCAAGAACGTGCCTGAGGTCTGTCGCATCTTCTGCGCCACGGCCAACCCCGTGGAGGTAGTCATCGCCGAGACGGAGCAGGGCCGTGGCATCCTGGGGGTCATAGATGGACTTCCGCCCAAGGGCATCGAGGGCGAGGAGGACATCGCCTGGCGAAAGAACTTCTTGCGGACCATCGGTTACAAACTTTGAGCGGCCTCGTGTCTCCCTCGGTGATCTTCGTCTTCCTGGATGGTCTGGGCCTGGGGCCAGCCGATGAGACCAACCCTCTCTGGCTGGCCCCCATGCCCAACCTGCGCCGGCTGTTGGGTGGGCCGCTGGTGGCAGGGCGGAGCGTGGACCGGCCGGGCCTGCTGTTCACGGCGCTCGATGCCCTCCTGGGAGTGCAGGGCGTACCCCAGAGCGCCACCGGCCAGACGGCCCTGTTCACCGGGGTCAATGCAGCGCAACTGTTGGGCTACCATCTGGCGGCCTATCCCAACGCGCAACTCACCCAGGTCATCAATGAGCACAACATCCTCAAGCGGGCCACCGAGCGAGGGTATCGAGCCACCTTCGCCAACGCTTACACCCCACAGTATTTCCAGTTGGTAAGGGAGCGGAAACGTCGTCACTCGGCTACCACCCTCAGCGTCCTGGCCGCGGGCTTACCCTTTCGCACCCTGGCCGATCTGGAGCGGGGTGAAGCCGTCTACTGGGACATCACCAACTTCTATCTTGTTGAACACCTGCACATACCGGTGCCGATCATCGAGCCTGAGGTAGCCGGCCAGCGCCTGGCTCGCCTCAGCCGGAGCTACGATCTGGTGTTATACGAATCGTTCCTGCCCGATGCGGTGGGCCATCGGAAAGATCGCGCCAAGGCGCTGCAGGTTCTCGACCTGTTGGATCGTTTCTTCGCTGGGCTGCTGGAAGCGATTGGGCCGACAGTCACCGTAGTCATGAGCAGTGACCATGGCAATCTGGAGGAACTCTCCACAGGTGTGCACAGCACCCATCCCGTGCCTCTGCTGGTCGTGGGCCCTGGAGCGAGGTCTTTTCGCCAGGCTCGGGCCATTACCGACGTGGCTGGGGGGATCATGCGGGTGTTAGAAACAGAAGAAACCCGCGAAGGCCATTCGCGGGTTTCCTGTTGACAGCGACACAGATTCGATCGCAGAGCTACCGTTAGCGATCCACTTGGAGCGAGGGAGACCACCATTGGTTCCAGGGGCAAGAACGGTCCACGCCCGGTGTCATTCCTCCGGCTTGAGGCACAATTCGAGGACTTCTTTCAGTTTACTCATTAGCTCTTCGAGGGATTCGGCCTCAATGCGAAAGTCTTCGAGCTCCGGCAAGATAGCCACCAGGTTCCCCTCTTCGCTTTGTTCTATTGTGAGACTGAACTCCTTTGCCATCTCAACCTCCCCTCGGTCCCCGCTAACCAGAGCCTCAGTCCTCCATCTGGAGAGCAACCCTATTGCTACTCCTCAATAATTTATTATACTACTTTTCCCACCGAAATCAAACCGGCCAAAGCGAGCCAAAACCATGTAAAACTCCCTCTCTGCGGGCCTCAGACAACAACTGGAGTAGCGAAATCCCGATACTTATGGTATACTGGGGGACGGAAACTTGTGAATTGAGGACGATTGGCCTCCTTGTGTTGCCGTAGTTGCAACGCAGCCCTTTTATCATAGAGGTGAAAATACCACTATGGTAGGAGGGCAACATGAACAGGTCCAAAGACATGGCACGTTTAAGGGAGATCGAGCAGCTTTTGAAAC
The DNA here is from genome assembly GCA_964602575.1 of uncultured Anaerolineae bacterium. Taxonomy (GTDB): domain Bacteria; phylum Chloroflexota; class Anaerolineae; order VGOG01; family VGOG01; genus CAZRSI01. The sequence goes on along the minus strand of CAZRSI010000237.1, from coordinate 758 downwards.
AGCACCCAGAAGGATTGAAGCAGAGCGAAATCGCTCGCCGACTTGGCCTGCACCGCTCGACAGTAATGCGAGACCTTCCAGCAATGGAGGAAGCAGGCATCCTGCTGGCCGAGGACAAGCGAGGACGGTTGACCTTCTTTGGGCGACGGAAATAGCCAAATCCTGACCGAACAATGATGAACTGCTCCAAGTGTTGCGGTTTTCAGCGAGCAAGTGTGGTATAATAGAGGATGGATGCAACGCTGGAAGGGATGGGGACGGAATGGAACGTGCTGCCAACAAAGCCGAACGTTTGCTGCAAATCGAAGCGCTGCTTTTGGCTTACCCTGAGGGGCTGACCCAGGCCGAGATCGCCCGGCGATTGAGGGTGAATCGCTCAACCATTCATCGCTATCTGCCTGATCTAACAGCCCGGTTCGCCGTCTACGAGACGGATAATGGGCGATTGGCCATTGATCGGGACCAGTACCTGACCAACGTGAGGCTGACTCTGCACGAAGCCATGGCCGTGCATCTGGCGGCTCGCCTCATGGCCACTCGGATGGATAAGCAAAATCCTCACGCCTCAGCCGCGTTGCGCAAGCTGGGGCTCGCTTTGGAAAAACTGGCGCCGCGCATCAGCGACCACCTGCAACGCTCGGCCGAGGTGATGGATGATGCTGCACAGCGGCATGATCCGGTTTACCTGGAGGTACTGGAAACGCTGACCAGGGCCTGGTCAATGGGGCGCAAAGTGCGCCTGTGGCATCGGCATGAGG
>CAZRSI010000236.1:0-4048 GCA_964602575.1 uncultured Anaerolineae bacterium | reverse complement strand
CGGCTCTAACAAACCTCTAACGTTCTTCTAACATTCCTCTAACGTTGTTCTAGCGAAAGTCTGGTATACTGAAAACAGAATTTGTAGATTCTTTCTATGCCTGCGCAGCAGACCTTGCTGCGCAAACCTTTGAGTAGCATCACCCTCCCGCAGAGTCCGACCCCGCATGGGAGGGTTGCATCGTTTGATTTTGTTTTTGGCCCACTTGCCTTACATAATCATCTGTGGTATAATTCTTTGCTACTCAGTCATCGGCAGTTACTTGCTTGCGCGTTGATGAGTAGCTTGTTGACATGACTTCAACTCTCGGAGGCAGTTATGATTGACATCACCGATGTCAGCAAATCGTACGGTCCCATTCAGGCTCTCAAAGACGTCTCTTTTCACGTGGACGCGGGAGAGGTCATCGGCTTGCTGGGCCCGAACGGAGCGGGCAAGACGACCATGATGAAGATCCTGACAGGCTACCTGCAGCCGGACAGCGGCCAGGTGATAGTGGACGGCCTGGATGTCCTGACCGACACCCTGGAGGTGCAGAAACGCATCGGCTACCTGCCGGAGAACGCTCCCCTTTATCCGGAGCTGTCGGTGCAGTCGTATCTCAAAATGATCGCCGACCTGCGCCAGATTCCGGAGGAAGACCAGCCGGCCCTGCTCTCCGAAGCCGTGCGGGCCACAGACCTGGCTGATCACCTCACTCGCCCTATTGGCCAGCTCAGTAAGGGCTATCGCCAACGGGTGGGGCTGGCTCAGGCCATTCTTCACCAGCCCAAGTTACTCATCCTAGACGAGCCGACTATTGGCCTGGACCCCACCCAGATCGTCGAGGTGCGGCGGCTGATCCGGCGGCTAGCCAGCAACAGCACGGTGTTCCTCTCCACCCATATCCTGTCGGAGGTGGAGGCAACCTGCGACCGAGTGATCATCCTCCTGAACGGGGAGGTCAAGGCCGATGCCCGCCTGACGGAGCTGTCGGCCACTACCGACGTCGTTTTGGTGCTTGGCGAGGACGTGCCCAACGTGATCCGCGACCTGAAAGCGCTACCGGGCGTCAAGTCCGTCGAGGTCACGAACACTCCAGATGGACGCCAGTATCGCATCCGGGGCGCCGATAGCGGAGACATCCGCCCGGCCATCTACGAACTGGCCCGGGAGAAGAACTGGCCGCTGAGGGAACTGCGGCGCGATGTCCGAACACTGGAAACCGTTTTCAACGAGTTGGTTACACAGGTGCAGCGCACCTCTCGGATAGAAGGAGGAGATAAAGCATGAGAGCATCCTGGAAACAATCATGGGTTGTAGCACGCAAGGAACTGGGTGCGTACTTCGGCTCCCCCATGGCTCTGATTTTTATCGGAGCTTTTCTGGTGGTGACTCTCTTTTCCTTCTTCTGGGCAGAGACCTTCTTTGCCAGGGGTATCGCCGATGTCCGCCCTCTGTTCCGCTGGATGCCTGTCCTGATGATCTTTCTGGTGGCTGCGCTAACCATGCGGCAATGGAGCGAGGAGCAGCGGGGTGGCACCCTCGAGGTTTTGCTCACCCTGCCCGTGCGCCGGGCCAATCTGGTGCTGGGGAAGTTCTTGGCTGTTATGATTCTGATCGTGGTATCCCTGGCCCTGACGCTCTTCCTGCCCATCACCGTGAGCTTGCTGGGCGACCTGGACTGGGGGCCGGTGGTGGGGGGCTATCTGGCGTCTATCCTCATGGCCTCGGCCTACGCTGCCATCGGACTCTTTGTCTCGTCGCGAACCGATAACCAGATTGTGTCGCTGCTGATCACCGTCCTGCTCTGTGGCCTCCTCTACCTGGTAGGCTCAGGAGGTGTAACCAATTTCGTGAGCGACACCCTGGCCGAGGTACTGCGGGCCATTGGCACGGGCAGCCGCTTCGAAAGCATCGAACGGGGTGTGATTGACCTGAGAGACCTGATCTACTATCTCTCTCTGACGGTGCTCTTTCTGGTACTGAACATTGTCTCACTGGACAGCAAGCGGTGGAGCCGGAGCCCGCGCACTGCGGCTTATCGTCGCAATGCTGTCATCAGTGTGGTGCTGGTGGTGACCAACCTGGCGGCCCTCAATACCTGGTTGTTCCCTATTCACGGCCTGCGGGCCGATCTGACGGCCCAGAAAGAGTACAGCCTGTCGCAGACCACCCTTGACCTGATCAGCAATCTTCAGGAGCCGCTGCTGATGCGGGGCTACTTCAGCAAGAAGACCCACCCGCTGCTGGCTCCTCTGGTGCCAACCATTCGCGACATGATGCGCGAGTACGAGATAGCCTCCGGCGGTAAAATCAAGGCCGAGATCGTGGATCCCAGGGAGAACGAGGAGCTGGAGGCGGAGGCCAATCAGGTGTACGGCATCCATCCCACGCCTTTCCGCGTTGCCGGGCGTTATGAGTCCTCAGTGATCAGTTCCTACTTCGATATCCTGATCCGCTATGGCGATCAGTCGGTCACTTTAGGCGTTCAAGACCTGATCGAGATCACTCCGGCTGGGGGCGGCGAGTACGATGTGGGGCTGCGCAACCTGGAGTACGATCTGACCCGCTCCATCAAGAAGGTGGTCTATGGCTTCCAGAGCCTGGATGCCGTCTTCGCCAGCATGGAGGAGCCTGTGCGACTAACCGCCTTTATCACACCCGACACCTTGCCCGAGCCGCTGAAAGAGGTGCCTCAGCTTATCGAGAAGGTGGCTCAGGACATCCAGGCGGATTCTGGCGGCAAATTCACCTTCGAGATCGTGAATCCCGATGCGCCAGATAGCCCTATCAATCGCCAAACCCTGTTCGAAAAATACAAGCTGCAGCCTTTCGCGGTCTCGCTCTTTTCGTCCGAGTCCTACTATCTCCACCTGTTGTTACAGATCGGGGACGACGTGCGAGTGCTCTACCCGACCGGCGGCATGAGCGAGGCCGACCTGCGCAGCGAGATCGAAGCGATACTGAAGCGAGTTGCACCTGGCTTCCTGAAGACGGTGGGCCTGTGGCATCCACCCCTGGAACCGATACCCAGCCCCTTCGGTGGCACAAGCCCCCCGATTTATAGCTGGGACATGCTTCAGGATCAACTACGGCAGAGCTATAACGTCAAAGAGGTAGACTTGAGCAAGGGCCGTGTGCCAGGCGACATAGACGTGCTGCTGGTGATCGCACCTCAGGGCCTGACCGACAAAGAACGCTTCGCCATTGACCAGTACCTGATGCGCGGTGGCTCCGTCGTGGTGGCGGCAGGCAACTACATTCTAGCGCCGCAGCAATTCGGCGGCAACCTGATGATCCAGAAAGCGGAGGAGGGGCTCAAAGATATGTTGGCCCACTATGGCGTGAATGTAGGGGAGGCGATGGTTATGGACCCCCGCAACGAACCCTTCCCCGTCGAGGTGCAGCGCAACGTAGGTGGCATAACGGTGTTCGAACTGCAACAGATCCCGTACCCATTCTTCGTGGACGTGCGTCGGGACAGCATGGCTACCGAGAGCCCCATCGTGGCCAATCTGCCGGCCGTCACGCTTCACTGGGTCTCGCCGGTGGAGGTGGACGAGGAGAAGAACAAGGATCGAGAGGTGGTGGTCTTGCTCAAGTCCACCGAGGCCTCCTGGCTGCGAACGGATACCAACGTCCAACCGAATCTGAATGCCTACCCCCGGCTAGGCTTCCCTGTGGAAGGCGAGCAGAAAGCCAGGCCATTGGCAGTGAGTATTCGAGGCTCTTTCGAGAGCTACTTCAAGGACAAGCCCTCGCCGCTCCAGGCAGGTGAGAGCGAGGAGGAGGCCACGACGGAGGAGAGTGAAGAGGAAGCCACGCCTGGCGAGGGTGAGGAGGAAACACCTGTCCAGGGGACCATTGAGGTCTCACCAGAATCCTCGCGCCTGGTCGTCATCGGCAGCTCCGAGTTCATAGATGACATCGTCCTAGAGATCTCACGCCGCTTCTCACGAGATAGGTATCTTAACAACCTGCAGTTCCTGCAAAACGTGGTGGACTGGGCGGTGGAGGATGAAGACCTGCTCAGCATCCGTTCGCGGGGCACCTATGCCCGCCTGCT
>CAZRSI010000235.1:0-4055 GCA_964602575.1 uncultured Anaerolineae bacterium | reverse complement strand
AAGAAACAGGGCGATTTTGTTGAGGAGATTAAGGATGGCTAAGAAGCGTAAGAAAGCAAGGGAGCTGACGAAGAAAGAAATAAGGCTCGGCAAGAAGGCTCGCCGCCAAAGGCAGATGATCCTTATTGGTGTGACCATTGTTACCGTTGTGGTCATCGCTTTGCTGGCCTTTGGCTTGTATCAAGAATACGTTGTCAAGCCGTCCGAACCCGTGGCCATAGTGGGCGATGTGCCCATTCGCACCGATGCATACCAGAAAATGGTGCGCTACTATCGCTCTAACTTGAAGAATCAATTGGCCATGCTTCAAGAGGAACTCTCTCGCCTGGACGAAAACGACCCAAGCTATGAGTTTATGTCCCAATACTATCAACAGAATATCGAGCAATTGCAGGCCGAGATAAGCGACGTACATGGATTGGGTCAGCGGGTATTGGACGACATGATTGACGAGGAGCTAATCCGCCAGGAGGCGGCCAGGCGAGGGATAGTGGTCACGCCCGAGGAGGTGCAACTGGAGATAGAGAGCCAATTCGGGTACGATAGAACCCCCCCTACTCCCACGCCTACTCCCATTACAACGACACTGACCATTACCCCTACTCCCACTATCGCGCCTATGACGGAGGCCAGATTTAAAGAGCTATACAACATTACCCTGGAAAGGCTGCACGAGCGAGCCGGTTTCTCCGAGGCAGACTTCCGTCGTCTTTTCGAGGCCATGCTTTTGCGAAGGAAAGTGGAGGAAGCTATCGGCCAGGAAGTGCCCACCATCGCCGACCAGGTACACGCTCGTCAGATACAGGTGGAAAACGAGGAGCAGGCACAGGCTATTATGACCCTGTTGGATGAGAACACCGATGAGGTTGAGGCGATGGATGCCTTGTTAATTCTTCTGGCTGAGGAGGGCGAGGAAATCAAGACCGAGGAGGAGATCAGAACCGAGAAGGATCCCCAGAAACTCCTGGCTCAATTGAGGGAGAGCGAGGACCCATTTGCCTTCCTGGCCCAGAACTTCTCGCAAGACAAGAGCAACAGGGATAACGGCGGTGATCTGGGATGGTTCTCCAAGGGCAGAATGGTGCCCGAGTTTGAGGAGGTGGCTTTTAGCACCCCAGCCGGGGAGATCAGCGACCCCGTGGAGACCCAATTCGGTTGGCACGTTATCCTGGTTCATGAAACATCGGAGGAGCCGGAGCCCCAGGTATGGGCCAGCCACATCTTAGTGGAGACCGAAGAAGAGGCCAAAGCCATCCGGACCCTCTTGGAGGAAGGTGTAGATGATGACACCGCCCTTTCTGCCTTGGACGTTCTCATTGAGGCCGAAGTGGCTAGGGCCCAAGCAAAGAGGGAGGAGGCTCAGGAAATCTGGACCCAGTTGCAGGAAAGCGATGATCGCTTCGCCTTATTGGCTGAGAAATTCTCCGACGATTGGAGAAGCAGGGACAAGGGCGGCGATATGGATTGGTTCCCCAAGGAGGAGCATACTGCCGAGTTCGATGAGGCGGTTTTCAGCTTGCCCATCGGGGAAATCAGCCAGCCGATCTCGAACACTATTGGCTATCATATTGTCCAGGTTTTGGGGCATGAGGAGCGTGAGCTAACCCCCGACATCTTGGAACGGCGAAGGGCTCAGGCCTTCGATGATTGGTTGGAGGAGCAACGGCAGTCGGAAGTAGTACAGCGCTTTTGGTCGGTGGACAAAGTGCCACCCGATACGGAGCCAATGCGCTGATAAAAATAGACCCGGCAGGTTTTTTAAACCCGTCGGGTCTTCTCATTAGCTTGCCTTGCGCCGAGCCTCGAAGACATTGGGCAGTCGTTCGATGCGGGCCAGGACCCGGCTCAACTGCACAATGTTGCTAATCTCAAGAGTAGCCGTGATGACCGCGGTATGGTCTCTAGGATGAGTGGCGACGTTGGCAGAAGTGATGTTGATTCCCTCTCTCGCCATAATCTCGGTTATATCTCTCATCAGGCCGGTGCGGTCGTAAGCCAAAACCTCGATCACAACCGGGAACACTTGCTTCAGTTCCCCTCCCCATTCTACCTCGATGAGGCGTTCCTTGTCTGCAAGGTAGAGAATGTTGGGGCAGTCTTGGCGATGAATGGTGATACCCCGTCCTCGGGTCACATATCCCACGATCGGATCGCCAGGGAGAGGATGGCAACAGCCTGCCACCCTGATGAGCAAATCACCCACCCCCTTAACCGTGACTCCGGAAACCACTGATGGCGGTGGAGCCGTTTCCGGCAACTGGACTTCCTCTGGTTCTCTCTCGGCCTCTATTAATTTGGCGGCTATCTGTTGAACATTGATGTCCCCATATCCGATAGCCGCTAGCAAATCCTCTACCTTGTCGAATTTAAAGAGCGTGGTGATTTCCTCGTAATTTTTATGATCCACACCCAAGCGCTTCAGTTCCTTTTCCAGCAGTTGCCGCCCTTGAGCTATAGTTTCAGTTCGATCCTGTCGTCTGAACCATTGGCGAATCTTCTGCCGGGCCCGAGATGTTTTAATGTAACCCAGGTGAGGATTAAGCCAATCGCGACTGGGTCCGCCCCGCTTGGCCGTTAAGATCTCTACCTGATCGCCGGTTTTCAGTTGGTAATCCAACGATACGAGATGGCCATTCACCCTGGCTCCCCGACAGCGATGCCCGATCTCAGTATGGATGCGATAAGCGAAATCTATGGGGGTAGAACCAGCCGGCAGGTCAATAATGTCTCCTTTAGGCGTGAACACATAGACACGATCCTGGAAAACATCGGTTTTGAGCGAATCAATGAACTCCGAGGCATCGGTTAGCTCCTGCCGCCAATCCATAAGTGAACGCAGCCAGGCGATCTTGGCCTCAAAAACAGGATCACGCTTCGCGTGTTCCTTATAACGCCAGTGGGCAGCGATGCCCAACTCGGCGGTGCGGTGCATCTCGTGGGTGCGTATCTGGACCTCCAAGGTCTTGCCATCAGGCCCTATGACCGCGGTATGAAGGGACTGATACATGTTATCCTTGGGCGTAGCGATGAAATCATCGAACTCGCCAGGGATAGGTCGCCATAGACTGTGCACAATTCCGAGCACAGTGTAGCACTCTCGAACAGTGTTAACGATAATGCGCACGCCTCGTACATCGTGGATCTCTTCAAAGGGAAGCCCCTTGCGTTGCATCTTGGTATAGATGGAGTAAATGTGTTTGGGTCGGCCCGAGATCTCAGCTTCGATTCCCTCTTCTTTCAATCGCCTCTTTAATATTCTAATGATACGGGCAATGCGCCGTTCTCGATCAGCCCTGCGTTCATCGATCTTAGCTGCGATTTCCTGATATTTAGCGGGGTTCAAATAACGAAATCCCAGGTCCTCCAGTTCCCACTTGATCTGCCAAATGCCGAGACGGTTAGCCAAAGGGGCGAAAATCTCCAGGGTTTCCTCGGCGATGCGTCGCTGTTGTTCTTTCGAGAGAGCGCCCAAAGTGCGCATGTTGTGCAGCCGGTCGGCCAGCTTGATCAACACCACGCGCACATCATCGGCCATAGCTAAGAACATCTTGCGCAAGCTCTCGGCCCCTTCGTCCCGCAGCTCTCTGTGACCCAATTGGCTTACCTTGTTGATCTGGCTGAGTTTGGTCACCCCATCAACCAGCTTGGCCACCTCATCGCCGAAATCCCGCCGCAGGTCTTCTATGGTGATGGTGGAATCCTCCACTGTATCGTGAAGAAGAGCGGCGGCGATGGTGGCAGGGTCCAGGTGCAGGTCGGCCAGGATCTGGGCAACGGCCAGACAATGCTGGATGTATGGCTCGCCGGAGGCACGCTTTTGATGGGCATGAGCCACTTCAGCCTGTTTGTAGGCCCTCTCGATTAGTTCCCTATCATCCTGGGAGAGGGTTTTCGGCATATGTTTAAGCAGTTTCTCAAAGCTCACGCTTTCTGCTCGCATGCACGATAAAACCTATTTGCTCAATTTGGGATTTTGTGGTAAAATTAAATCACAATTTATGGTGAGCGTAGCCGAGTGGTCTAAGGCACCTGGTTGTGGCCCAGGAGATCGTGGG
>CAZRSI010000234.1:0-4062 GCA_964602575.1 uncultured Anaerolineae bacterium | reverse complement strand
AAACCCCAAGGGTCTGAACCGTTAAGTTGACAATACGCCCCTAATGTGTACAATATGAACTGGAGGCAATTATCGTGAGGCATCTCGGACGCGCTTTGAGTTATCTCAAACATTACTGGCTGCTGGCTGCCGGGGCTTTCCTCGCCCTGCTTATCTCTACTGGCACTCGCCTGGTTATCCCTCGCATGACCCAGGCAGTCATTGACGAGGGTATCGCCACCGGACGTATGCGGGTGGTTTTGGGTGCAGCAGTGGGGATGGTGATCTTAGCCAGCGCTGGATCGGTTTTCTCTTTCCTGCAGGGCGTGCTCTCTGCTCGTACTGCCCAGGGTGTAGCCTACGACCTGCGCAATCAGCTTTACGCCAAAATCCAGTCCCTCTCCTTCAGCTACCACGACCGCGCTCAGACCGGACAGCTCCTCACCCGCGCCACGTCCGACGTGGATATAGTGCAGATGTTCGTTGGCATGGGCTTCATCCAGTTCTTGAGTGCCGTGCTGATGATGGTGGGCAGCATTGTATTGCTGGTCGTCACCGACTGGCAACTGGCGCTCATCATGCTCGTGCTGGCGCCGCTTACATTCGGGGTTTTTGTCCTTTTCGCTAGCAAAGCCCGCCCATTGTTTATGCAGATTCAGCAGCGGCTGGCCGAGCTTAACACTGTGTTGCAGGAGAACCTGGCCGGTGTGCGGGTGGTTAAGGCCTTTGTCCGCGAGGCTTATGAGGCCAAACGCTACGCGGAGGCCAATCAGAATCTATTTGACCTCAACATCGTTGTCGGGAGGCTGATGGCCACAGCCATGCCCCTCATCTTCCTTATCGCTAATCTATCGTCCCTGGCCGTTTACTGGTTTGGTGGCTACCAGGTCATTGCTGGCCGCCTCAGTGTGGGACGGCTGGTGGCCTTCGCTAACTACATAATGATGGCTTTCTTCCCCATGTTGATGCTGGGCATGATCTTGACCATGATCTCCCAGGCAGGAGCCTCGGCGGAGCGCGTGTTCGAGATCCTCGACGCCCAGTCGGAAGTGGTCGAGAAACCAGATGCCATCGAGCTCCCTCCCATTGAGGGGCGGGTAGCGTTCGAGAACGTCAGCTTCCGTTACTTTGGTGGGGGCGAACTGGTTCTCAAGAACGTCAGTTTCACCGCTGAGCCAGGCCAGACAGTGGCCCTGCTCGGGGCGACCGGCTCCGGCAAATCCACCATCATCAACCTCATCCCCCGCTTCTACGACGTGACCGAGGGGCGGGTGACAGTGGACGGCTACGATGTGCGCGACGTGACGTTGGACTCCCTGCGCCGGCAGATAGGCATCGTGCTTCAGGAGACCACGCTTTTCTCCGGCACCATCCGCGAGAACATCGCCTTCGGCAGGCCCGATGCCTCGATGGATGAGATCATCGCTGTAGCCAAAGCTGCTGAGGCGCACGATTTTATCATGAGTTTTCCAGATGGATATGAGACCCAAGTGGGGGAGCGGGGGGTGACGTTGTCGGGTGGGCAAAAACAGCGCATCGCTATCGCTCGCGCGTTGCTGCTGGACCCGCGCATCCTCATCTTGGACGACGCCACTTCCAGCGTGGACTACGAGACGGAGTATCGCATCCAGCAGGCGCTAGAGCGGCTGATGGAGGGTCGAACCAGCTTCGTCATCGCCCAGCGCATCGCCACCGTGCTCAATGCGGATCAGATTCTGGTGCTGGAGCGGGGCGAGATCGTGGCTCGGGGCACGCACGAGGAACTGCTGGGGGAAAGCCCTATTTATGCGGAGATTTATTACTCGCAATTGGAGGCACAAGAGGGTGATGAAGCTCGCGCTTCCCTAACCGCCTCGGCTACGTCACGTAGCACCTCGGCCTCCGAGATCTCAGGCGGTACGCGGGACTGAATCCGATCTGGAAGTGCCGTGAACTCTTCTGCCCAGGTCTGATTCAGATGCCGGGAAACCAGGAGACGCTCGGCTGGCCCAAGCTGGTCAACCAAAGATAGCACTTGCTCTAAGTCAATACTCAGTTGCAGTGTCACCTGAGAAGTGTTCTTATCCATAGCTCTCCACCTTAATAGAGATTATAGCGTAAAAAATGTCACATAGCAAATACGCAAATCATCTGAAAGACCGGAGATTAAGTCGTGATGTTCGGCGGTAGGCAGATGCGCGGTCTCGTACAGGAGGCAGCCAAACCCACGCAGACACGCAAGACGCTACGCCGTTTGCTGGGGTATTTCCGTCCGTTCCGCGTCCTGTTGCTGGCGGTGGCTGCGCTGGTTCTCGCCAGCACAGTATTGCGGCTGGTTGCCCCCTACCTGATCGGCATCGCCGTAGACCAGTTCATAAAGCCCAGCGACCAGCCTGTCCCCGCCTGGCTGAGGTGGTTTCTGCCAGGGAATGCCAGCCGGGCTACTGGTCTGACGGTAACCATGCTCTTGTTGCTTGGCTCCTACCTGCTCAACTGGGCTGCCACCGCCGGCCAGTTCTACCTGATGACACTGGCCGGACAGCGGGTGCTGCTCCACATGCGCACCCAGATCTTCGAGCGCATCCAGACCCTCTCCCTCGGCTTCTTCGACCGGCATGAGGCGGGCGACCTGATGTCGCGCCTGGTCAACGACACCCAGGTCATTAACCAGGTTTTCACTGGTGGAGTCGTGCGGCTAGCGAGCATGAGCCTCTCACTCGTTGGCATCATCGTCTCCATGCTGGGTCTCAACTGGCGACTGGCGCTGGTCAGCTTCAGTGTCCTGCCGCTGATGGTTCTGACCACCACCATCTTCTCCCGGCGCGCGCGGGCCGCCTTCCGCCGCACCCGCCAGACCATCGGTCAGGTGAGCGCAGAATTGCAGGAGAACATCGCTGCTGTGCGCGAGGTGCAGGCTTTCGTTCGCCAGGATGCCAATGTGGCCGAGTTCGAGATCATCAACGCGGCTAACCGCGATGCCAACGTCCAGGCCCAGTCCATCTTGTCTGCGTTCTCCCCCACTCTCGATGTGCTCAGTACCATCGCGCTGGCCATTGTGGCTGGCTATGGCGGCTACCTGGCGCTACACGACCCGCCGCTGGCCAGTGTGGGCGTCATCGTTTCCTTCCTGATTTACGTGCGCCGCTTCTACGAGCCCATCCGCGGCATTGCTAACCTGTACACCCAGCTCCAGGCAGCAGTGGCCGGCGCCGAGCGCATCTTCGAGCTCCTCGACACCCAACCAGAGATCACCGATGCGCCCGATGCCGTGCCCTTGCCCCCCATTCAAGGGCGTGTCGAGTTCGACCACGTTAGCTTTGCCTACAATGAGGGGGAGCCGGTGTTGCAGGACATTTGCCTGACGGCAAAGCCAGGGCAGATGGTGGCGCTGGTGGGGCCAACTGGCGTGGGCAAGACGACGCTGGTCAGCCTGCTGGCCCGCTTCTACGACGTGGATCAGGGGGCCATACGGATAGACGGCTACGACATCCGGCGGGTGACCCGCGAGAGCCTGCGACGGCAGATGGGCATCGTGTTGCAGGACACTTTTCTCTTCTCTGGCACGATAATGGACAACATCCGCTATGGGCGGCTGGATGCCAGCGATGAGGAGGTCATCGAGGCGGCGCGGCTGGCTAACGCCGACCAGTTTATCGTGCGGCTGCCAGAGGGCTACCAGACGCAACTGGGCGAGCGGGGGTACAATCTGAGCCAGGGGCAGCGGCAACTGATCGCCATTGCCCGCGCGGTGCTGTCCGACCCCCGCATCCTGATCCTCGACGAGGCCACCTCCAGCGTGGATACGCGCACCGAACGGTTGATCCAGCAGGCCCTGGACGAACTGCTCAAGGGGCGCACGTCCTTCGTCATCGCCCATCGGCTGAGCACCATCCGCAACGCCGACCAGGTGATCGTGCTGCAGGATGGCCGCATCGTCGAGCGAGGCACGCATGAGGAACTACTGGCTGCCCGGGGCCTGTACTACGAGCTCTACAACAGCCAGTTTCGGCGACAGGTGTAGAACATCGGGACCATCTGACCAAGGACCACCCGACCACCTGACCATCCGACCAAGGGTCATCCAGCCATCTGACCATACAGGAG
>CAZRSI010000233.1:0-4084 GCA_964602575.1 uncultured Anaerolineae bacterium | reverse complement strand
ACTCCGTCGCCGCGGCGCAGACATGCCCTGCTCGACGCGGCGGAGGCTCTGGCGGAAGGAAATATCCGTCGCATTGACCTGGGCAGAGCCGGGCGGCGCCATTTTGTCCTCTGGGCGGGCATTGGCCTCGACGCCGAAGTGACCGAACGAATGGAGCCCCGCGACCGGCCCGCCAAGCGCCTGGGCACCCTGGCCTACGCAGTGGCCGCCGTGCTGGTGGCGAAGGATTACCGGGGTACCCGCACCAGGGTGGAAATAGATGGCCGTAGCATCAATACGCGGTGCATCCTGGTGCTCATCAGCAATGCACGGCTCTATGCCAGGCTGGTGCGAGTTGCAGCCAATGCTTATCTTGATGATGGCCTGCTGGATGTTTGTGTTTTCAAGGGGAGCAGCCTTGCTTCAACCGTGCATCACGCCATTAAGGTATTTGCCCGCCGGCACCTCCGCGACCCCCAGGTGGAGTATTATCAGTGTAGGAGGGTGAGCATCAGTACTGCTACTTCCTTACCCGTCCAGGTGGATGGAGACCCCATCGGCGCCACCCCCATGGAGTTTGAGATTGTGCCTCAAGCTCTCAACGTTATCGTACCTCAAAACTCACCCCAACGACTTTTTCTCAATGCCTGAGTTTGACATTACAGCCAACTTGGGCTAAAATTGCCTCTGTCACTCACGATGTACGTCGAATATAGCAAGGAGGCAAGATGAAACTGTTGCGAATTCTCTTCTCTCTGCTCGTGATCGCCGTGCTGCTAACCGGTTGCAAGAAACCACCGGAGCCGACGCCCACGCCGGTGCCTACTTCTGTGCCGGCTTCAGCAACGACAACACCTGTGCCGCCCACACCTACATCGGTACAAGGAACTCCCTATCCAGTGCCGCTTCCGCCCACGCCAATGCCACTCACTCCCTATCCAGCGCTACCCACACCTACACCGATGCCGCCCACTCCCTATCCTACTGGATAAGCGCAGGGCGCTGCCTCCCGCTGCAGATGTTGAATAAGAAGCTTGTAATAGCATTACTTCTGAGTTGGGCAGTTCTCACCAGTGGATGTACTGCCTCCAAAATCGAGATAGACAATTCCCAGGAGAGACTGGATAAAGCTGCCCCAATCATTACTGGCCCACAGACTGTGGGCCAGACTTTTGTCTCCCACTATCCTAACCTCTCGGCCGTTGAGGTACTCCTGGTTGTCTATCCTGGTGCTGATGCTCCGCGCACCCTGACTTTCCACCTCCGATCTGATCCCCAGGATAAAACGGATATTGTAACCCTCGCTGTTGATATATCTGCCTTGAAACACAACGAGCCGTGTCGTTTCTCCTTTGCTCCTCAGGCCGGTTCGGAAAACAAAACCTACTATTTTTTCCTCGAGGCGCCGGAGGGAAACAACACGACGGTCTGGTACAATTCCCTCAATGCCTATGGCGAGGGAGAGTTGTATCTGGGTGGCCAGCCGAGAGAGGGAGATCTGTATTTTAAGACCTACTATGATTATACTTTGGACGTCATTGGCCGCGACATTTGGCGCGGCCTGCGCGACAGTGGCTGGTTGGCTCTGCCCCTTCTGGCCCTCTTCATCCTGCCAGGCTATCTACTGTGCAGCTTGCTGCTCACCGAGCCAATGTCAGACCCCCTGGAGCATTTGGCTCTTGTGGTGGGCCTGAGCATGACTCTGGTGCCGTTGGTGTTCCTGTTCTGCTCTGTGGTAGGGTTTGCTCTGAACAGGGCCAGGGTCTTAGTGGTGACGCTGGCATTGGGTGTTGGGGCTCTCTGGCGGATGAAGGCCCTAAGTACAGCACAGCATATATTCACATCGGGTTTTTCCTGCTCCTGGCGGACCTTAGCCTGCCTCCTACAGCAACCTGTCAAAGGTGGTTTGCTGGCTAGACTCAGGTGCAGCCCAAGCGAAAAATTCAGTGCTAATTTCTGCCAGGTCGTGGCTTTTTTGTTCATTTTCCTCCTCTCCCTCACAGTACGTTTTCTCCACATCCGTAACCTGGTTGTCCCCGCCTGGATTGATTCGGTGCATCACACTTTGATCACGCAGTTGATGGTGGCTAAGGGTGGTGTGCCGCGCTCTTATGAGCCTCTGCTGCCCATAGGGGAGTTCATCTACCACTTTGGCTTTCACTCCCTGGTAGCGGTGTTTCACTGGTTGACGGGTATGGAGATTCCGAGTGCGATGCTCATCGTGGGGCAGGTTATAAATGGGCTGATGGTGCTCTCGGCCTATCTGTTGGCGAAGTGTCTGACGGACCGGCGTCTGGCGGGCCTGTTCGCGGCTCTGATCGTGGGCTTGATCTCTTTAATGCCGGCCTATTATGTCAGTTGGGGGCGTTACACTCAGTTGACAGGCCTGGTTCTTTTGCCTTCAGCAATCGCTTTTTTGATTAGAGGCATTGCTCGGAAACCAGGTTCTTTGATGTTAGCTGCCATTAGCGCGGCCGGGCTTTTGCTCACTCACTATCGGGTACTGATATTCTACGGCGGCTTTGTGTTGGCCTACTTGCTTTACGGGACCATTACCCATCGCCATGAAATCGAGACAATCGTGAGGTGCTGGGGTCGGGCGGCGACCATGTGTCTCTTGGCTAGCCTGCTGACCTTGCCCTGGCTTGTTAATCTAACTCGCGTTGTGTGGCCGTTGACAACGTTGCCCTCCAGAATGCAGGGATCGCCGTCATACAATGCTTTCCCCTATGACCTGGTTATGATCAAGAATAATCGGGTGCTGATCGTTCTCTCCCTCTGTGGGTTGCTTTGGGGGCTCTACAAGCGGGAACGGGGTGTGATTCTCACGGTTCTTTGGGTAGCCATTGTAGCTGTGATTGCCAACCCCACGATTCTGGGCCTTCCAAGCACCTGGTTGGTGAACAACGCCTCGCTGGCTATTTCCCTGTTCGTACCTCTGTCCGTGCTAGGTGGTTATGCGTTAACCTCTCTCCAACGTCCAATATCTAATCTTCAATCTCTAGTTTCCAAGCTCCAGTGGTTGATACTTGGCGTTGCGGTTGCTCTTGTTGCGCTATGGGGAGCATGGGAGATGTTGGATATCATCAACCCCAGTACCGTGCTGGCCACTCGTGACGACATGGTAGCCATGGGGTGGATTCGTGGCCATATTCCTCCTGAGGCAAAGTTCTTGATTAACGTGCGCCATTGGCAGGTCGGCACGTACGTGGGTACTGACGGGGGGTATTGGATTCCTTTGTTGACAGGCCGGGATACGGTTCTGCCGCCTGCGGTTTACCTCTATGGGCCTGCTGAATACGTGGAGGGGATCAATGACTTGGCAAAAGCTATCGCTGCTGCAGAGTCCTGGGATGCAGAGAGCACGCGCCGACTTTTAAGTGATAGCGGCGTAACGCATGTTTACATTGGTGCCCGTGGAGGGGGTATCATTCCCCAGATGCTCGTGGATAGTCCCTACTATCGCCCAGTGTACTCCAGTGGGCCTGTCTGGATATTTCAAGTTGAGGAATAAAAAGACCCCTTGAGATGTATGCTGATCCCAAGGGGCTGGCTTTTATCTTCTTATCTAAATCAGCTTTTGCTTCAACTCAGTCATCTGTTCCACAATCCTTCTGAGCCCCAGCGCTTCGGCCATATCCAAGACCTCAGTGCATGCCTCTCTTGTCTGTTGGCTGTTTCTTGCCTTATGCTCAAGATTCGCGATGTCACTCAGCGTGTAGGTTACTTCTCTCTCATCGCCTAGCTCTCGGAAAATGGCTAAGGCTGAGCTCAGATTCTTCCTGGCCTCGTCGAGGTTATCGGTTGCTGCTTGGATATTGCCGAGGGCCCTGAAGGCGCCGCCCTGGCAGTATTTGGATCCGGCGTCGGTAGCCAGTTGGATGGCCCTCTGGCAGTATTGTTCGGCCTGACGTGGGTTACCTAGGTGGAGGCTGATTTCGCTCAAGATACGATAGGCATCAGATTTCATGTGCGGCAGTCAGGCCCTTGGTGTAGTATTCCAGCGCCGTGTCGTAATCGATTTATACGCAGTCCCTAGCTTAGTACAGTCTTCCGGAAGTTCGTTCCGAGTTTGCTCGGCGCCAGCGCGGGGCTGAAGACCCCG
>CAZRSI010000232.1:0-4106 GCA_964602575.1 uncultured Anaerolineae bacterium | reverse complement strand
TATGTCCAGTTCCTGGATCACCTGGTGCGCCTGGAGGCGGTGTTCGATACCGGCGTGACCGTCCGCATCTGGTACACGGGAGACCGAGAGCCGGTCAATCTGGGCTCGCGATTCCTTGATGTGGAGGCCATGCTATTGGCGGGCACGGCGGGGACACTCCAATACATCCCACCGGGAGGTAGCAATACGGGCGTGCCCACCGGCCCCTTCTTCGTCTACCTGGAGAACGTGGACACCGAGGAGGGGACAGCCCTGCTCATGGTGGGCCGCGCCCTGGGTGCGACCCACAGCGCCATGGAGGACGCGCCAGGCTCCTTAGATGATAGACCTGGTGACCCCTGGTTCCTGAAGCGGTTCTACGTGGATGGCCACGAATACAACGTGGTGGCCATCAAGACGCGGGGCCGAAACGAGTTCAAGTTCATTACCATCCGGACCCCCATACCCAAGGTTCCCGTCACCATTGAGCAGCATTCGGTGAGGCTTCAGGATTACCCGGCAGGGGAACCCCTGTCGGTCATGCCGCCCTACAACCACGAGCACTACATCTTGAAGGATGTCCAGGCCATCACCGCCTTCGACGAATACGAGTTTCAGGTGAACTACCTCGGCCACCTGGTAGGGCCGGTGCCACCCATCCTGCAACGAAATGGCCCATTCCCTTACACAGGTGTGGGGCCTTACAGCCCCTACGATGACGAGAGGGAGATGTGCCTCTTCTACGTGAAGGAGGACAAGAACCCGCAGTTCCTGGGTGAGTTGAAAGAAAAATATGGGGAGTTCCTTGTTACCGACGAGATAACCCAGGAGATTGAGTTCTGGTACGTAGAGCAGTGGTGGACCCGGCCCTGGGAGTACACCGAGTTCGTGCTGCCAGATATCCGCGATGACATTACCGGGGAAGATAACCCTGACCTGTATCTACTGACCAGCGCCTTCACCGCGCCCCAGTCTGAATATCTGTATTGGATACAGGATAGGGCCTTACCTCTGCGGTACAACCTGTTTTGGGATGGACTGAAGTGGGAGCATGTGGCAACAAACACCATCACGACAGAGCTGCCGGGCTGGAGGCCGCGAATCAAACTCTGGTTCGATCCGGCTGAGGGGGACAAGATATACAAGAACGAGGAGGGGCTGAGGATTTTCGGTATGGACCGTTGGGTCACCACGGTTCCGCTGGGCACTTTCTATCCAGGTCCTGGAGATGTGTCAGCGAAGGACCCGGTTAGCTCTGACTTTCCAGTGGAAATCCCGCCCTACACCGACCCCTGGGCTCCCTTCAATCCCCAACTTGAACAGGCGCCCAGGAAGGACTCCTTGACCCTCAATCCGGCCTACATGGACAAGTTCCTCCATGGAGGTGAGCCATTGGCCTCGCTCTACTCCCAGATCTCCATAGAAGAACGCGATGCCCGGGAGAAGGTCTTCCTACGAATGTGGTACGAGCCGGAATACCTGGACAAGATCCTGGAGGCCGAGGTAGTGGACGACGTCATCACCCCCACCCGGGTCTACACCTTCCCCGCTGTGATGCAGGAGTTCACCTACATGTACCTCGACACCCTGGATCAGCCCAGCCACGGCCAGCCAGGAAACAGCCAGTTCGCCTTCCCTATCGGCACAGCAGCCGATGAACTGCCGGCGCCGGACCCGAGCACTGGAGATCTGCCTTCCATGTTCCCCGATGACCCGGCCCGCTTCGGCTACGGGTTGACCACCTTCGACGCCGACTTCGACGGCGACTACGACATTGTCACCGTGCACAGCGAGGAGACCATCTCCGAGACCATAGGCGTTTGGGTGGACTTCGATGGCGATGGGAACGTGGATCAACTGGATGGAGATGGCCAGGAGCTGACTGGCGATGAGTTGGTGATCTTCGCTGTGGAGGACATCGAGTTGGGGCGGAAAGAGAGCGCCATGTTCCTGGACCACATGATCACCCTGGAGAATATCAGTTGGGCCCCCAATCAGCCCAGCAGCGCCGACCTTAAGTTCTGGTACACCGGAGGGGGTCTCCACGCACCTAGCTATTCCCTCTACCCGGACGAGATCGGTACTCGCACCCTGAGTGAGGGGGACGTGGCCGTGGTCAGCAAGACTGCGGTGCGGGTGATCCCCGCCGGAGGAAACAATCAAGGCAGCACCGATGGCGCCTGGTTCGTTTACTTCAAAAGCTGGAATACCTTTACTGAAACAGCCTTGCTCACCATTGGGCGTGCCCTGGGGGCCACCCACTCGGCCATAGACGATGGGGCCGGGCGCCACGACCTGGAGGCTGGCGACCCCTGGTACCTGAAGCGCTTCTTCGTTGACGGCCACGAATACAACGTGGTGGCCATCAAGACGGCGCCAGCCGATGAAATGGACCCTGGAGATGAGCCCTATGAGTTCAAGTACATTGTGATCCGCACCCCGGTGCCCAAGGTCAATTTCATTAACAGGCAGGATTCCCAAAAGCTGGAGGGATACTATCAGGGCACGGTCTTCGGCGTGGACAGCAGCATCATCTCGGTCATGCCACCCTTTAACTTCCGCCACACCCGGATGAAAGACATCCAGGGACTGGAGGAATGGGAATTCACTGATTGGGATAACTGTATGGGAGAGCTGGAGTTCGACGTTGATCCCCTCCGGATCCAGATCGTAGACGAGGATAAGGACAGACAATTCTTCGGGGAGCTCAAGGAGAAATACTGGGAGGAGGAAGAGACCGGAGGGGAGCTCTGGAGCACGGAGCAGTTCCACATCCTGCCCGATAAGTATACTGACCTGAAGCTCCCGGCCGGGCAACTATACCTGCTGACCAGCGACTGGGAGTCGGATCAGAGCTGGGCATACTACTACGGGTGTGACCCAAGCAATGACTTCTTCAGCCAGAGTGAACTCAATGAATGGAACCATGGTATCCCAGTCACTAATACCGCAATTTCTGGGCTGGAGAACTTCTTTATCGCCAGTGCGACAGATCCCCTGCGAGTCAAGTTCTGGTACGATCCGGAAGACAGCGAGGACATCTACAAGAACACCTGGGAGATCACACCCACGCCCACGCCTACCCCCACATCTACGCCAACCAGCACTCCCACCAACACACCTACACCGACCAGCACACCTACGTCTACCCCGACCCCGACTGACACGCCCACGCCGACTCATACACCCACCAATACACCAACGCCAACGATCACGCCCACCAACACGCCCACGCCCACAAGTACATTAACCCATACGCCTACCTCCACGCCGACCAATACACCCACATCCACTAATACACCCACGCCTACCCCTACACTCACTCCCACCCCCACTCCTACAGTCTATGAACTGTATCTACCTGTACTCGCCAAGCTCTATCCACCGCCCACGCCAACACCTACACCAACCAACACTCCCACTCCGACAAACACACCCAGACCAACCAATACTCCAACGCCGGTTCCTTGCGAAGAACTGATTCGCGACGGCGGCTTTGAGTCGTGCTGTTGGGAGTGCTGGCACCGTGGGCTTACCCCACGTCCAGCGGCCTTCTCCAGCGCTGTGGTTCACTGGGGCTCATGGGCGATGCGCCTGGGGATCACTTACCAGGGCGATACCGAAAGCTATTCCTCCGTCTATCAGACGATCACCATTCCGTGGAATGCAACGAGCGCTACCCTCTCGTTCTGGTACTACCCCATCTGTAATGACCCTGACGGTGATTGGCAGGCGGCGATCATCTACGACTCCACCCTTAGCAATGTACTGACCTATGCGATGCCGAAGATGTGCTCCAACAGCCAGACCTGGACGCACCACACCTTTGACCTGAGCGCGTACAAGGGGCAGACCATCATCCTGTACTTCAATGTCTACAACGACGGGATCGGCAATCGCAAAACGGCCATGTACCTGGATGATGTGTCGGTGCAGGTGTGCTACTGATGGCTTTCTGTAGCGGCGGCCTGCTATAGCAGTAGCGGCCGCCGCTACAAATGGTGAGGTGGAGAATCAGCATGACAGAAGCAAGTGGCCTGACAGCTGAGATGTATCGGGCAGTTGTAGCCATTGTAGACGAGCGGGTGAAGGAGATACGGGTTACCCGTGAGGACTTCAACGCGCTC
>CAZRSI010000231.1:0-4119 GCA_964602575.1 uncultured Anaerolineae bacterium | reverse complement strand
GAGGTGGAACAGGCGTTGCGGGAAAGCGAGGAGCGCTACCACAGCCTGTTCGACAGGATGCCTGTGGGCCTCTACCGCACCACGCCGGACGGGCGATTCCTGGACGCCAACCGGGCCTTAGTGGAGATGTTGGGCTATCCAGATTGCGAATCTCTGCTGGCCACCAACGCCGTTGATTTGTATGTGGACCCGGCGGATCGTGAGCGAGGTTTGGCCCTCACCGAGCGCAAGGGGGTGCTCCATGGCTTCCAGGCACGATTGCGTCGCTACAATGGGACGACCATCTGGGCACGGGACACCAGCCGGGCTGTCAGGGATGCCGCTGGCAACACGCTGTACTACGAGGGCTGCCTGGAAGACATCACCGAGCGGGTGCGAATGGAGGAGACGCTGCGGCGCAGCAAGAGGGAATGGGAGACCACCTTCCACGCCATGTCCGACTGGGTCAGCCTGGTGGACCTGGAAGCCCGCATACTGCGCTCCAACCGTGCAGCAAAAGAGTTTGTGAGGACGCCCTTAGCGGACATGATTGGCCAGACCTGCTGCAAATTGCTCCACGGCTCAGAGAAGCCGATTCCTGGCTGTCCTCTCCAGAAGATGCTCCATACCCGCCAACGGGAGAACCTGGAGATCCAGACGTCAGATGGAAGCGGCTGGTTGATGATCACCGCAGACCCGGTGACTGACGACCATGGAAACCTCACAGGCGCGGTGCATATCGTCCGCGACATCACCTGGCGCAAACAGGTGGAGGAAGAACTGCACCAATCCCGCGAGCAGTTGCGCCGGCTGGCCGACTACCTGCAAACGGCCCGCGAAAAGGAGCGGGCCCGCATCGCACGGGAGCTCCACGACGAGTTCGCTCAGGCGCTGACGGCGCTCAAAATGGATCTGGCCTGGCTGGCCAAAAAGCTGCCCGACGAACCGCCCGCCCTGCGGGAAAAGGCCAGATCTATGGCGGAGCTGATTGACCGCACCGTTGAGGCAACACGGCGGGTGATCACCGAACTGCGGCCCGGACTGCTGGACAGCCTGGGGCTGGCGGCGGCCATCGAATGGCAGGCCGAAGAGTTTGCCCAGCGAACGGGGATCGAGGTCGAGCTGCATGGCACCGATCAGGACATCGCCCTCCACCCAGACCTGGCCACCGCCTTGTTCCGCATCTTTCAGGAAGCGCTGACCAACGTGGCCCGCCACGCCCAGGCAACTAGGGTTGTCGTCCGATTGGAGGCCAGCCTGGACGAAGTGGTGCTGATGGTGCGTGATAATGGTAAAGGCATCACCGAAAGCCAGGTGGCGGACCCTGAATCCCTGGGGCTGATGGGGATGCGCGAACGCGCCGCTGCCTGGGGCGGCACCATCACATTCGAGGGCGTCCCAGGCCAGGGGACCACCGTCACCGTGCGGGTGCCCCGTGCGGGGGGGAGGTGGTTAGTCCCGTCGTTGTGAGGAGTGGAAATGATCAAAGTGCTTGTGGTGGATGACCACGCCGTTGTGCGCCGGGGGCTGGTGCAGATCCTGGCAGAGCCCCCCGATATGACCGCCGCCGGCGAAGCCAGCAGCGGGCGCGAAGCGCTGCGGGCGGTGGAGAAGGACGACTTCGACGTGGTGGTGCTCGATATCTCCCTGCCAGACATCAACGGGCTGGAGGTGTTGAAACAACTGCGCAGCCTCAAGCCGGAGCTGCAGGTTCTGGTCCTCAGCATCCATTCTGAGAAGCAGTATGCCCTGCGGGCTCTGAAGGCCGGCGCCGCTGGCTACCTGACCAAAGAGAGCGCACCTGAAGAGCTGGTGGCGGCCATCCGTCGGGTGTCACAGGGCAGGAAATACCTCACCCCCACGCTGGCCGAGAGGCTGGCCGACCAGTTGGGCCCCGGTGTCAAGAAAGAACCCCACGAAACCCTCTCCGATCGCGAGTACCAGGTCATGTCTCGGCTGGCGGCCGGCAAGACCGTCACCGAAATCGCGGCCGAACTCTCCCTGAGCGTGTCCACCGTCAGCACCTATCGGGCCCGCATCCTCCAAAAGCTGGGCCTGAAGAGCACCGCCGAGATCATGCGCTACGCGCTGGAAAGAGGACTGGTTGAGTGAGAAAGAGGACTACAGCGAATTGAGAAAGGAACGAATTCGCCGTTTTCTGAATTCGTTGTAGTGTTTACCCACCGCCCTACGAATGAGCGCAAATAAACGAATGGTTCGCAACCGCGGACCATTCGTTTATTCGTTTCCCCATTCGTTGGCATCTTGTAGAACAAACAACCACAGATAGATCATAGAAAGTTCTACAAGGATTGGCCCGCTTGTGCTACAGACAGAAGGGCCATCTTTGGGTATAATGAAATCAAATTGGCTCCTAACGACATCTAGCCACCTACTGACCCCGTCGCCGGGCTGCGGAGTAAAAGGAGACTCATGAAAACAACCCTGAATGTAGTTATCGCCGATGACTCACCCCTGGTGCGCGAACGACTGGCCGTGCTGCTCTCTGAACTCGACGGCATCGATCTGGTGGGCCAAGCCGGGACCGGCGACGAAACCCTCCAGGCCGTAGAACGATTGAAGCCCGATGTGTTGATCCTGGATCTGCACATGCCGGGCAACAACGGCATGGAGGTTCTGGAGGCCATCAAGCGGGGCGGGGCGGGGCCGGTGGTCATCGTACTCACCGCTTTTCCCTACCCCCAATACCGTGAGAGGTGTCTGAAAGCCGGGGCGGAATACTTTTTCGACAAAGCCCCCGAGTTCGAGGAGGTAAGCGAGGCGTTGCAACAGTTGCGAGATACGAGAGGAGGTTTGAGATGACGGATCGGCGAAAGACAAAGGCCCAGCTTGTCGAGGAACTGGACCTCATGCGCCAACGGATGGCCGAACTGGAAGCCAGAGAGGCCAGGCCTGTGCCGCCGCCAGTTCAGGTAGACACCATTGATGCCAGACAATTGCTGGCCTCTCTGCGGGCCTTCAGGAAGGGCGACTTCTCCGTCCGCCTGTCACCGGATCAAATCGGCCTGGTCGGCGAGATCGCCGAAGCGTTCAACGACACGGTGGAACTCGCCGCCGGGCTGAACGCTGAGTTGGCACGCATCGGGACGGTGGTTGGCAAGGAAGGAAGGATCTCCGAGTGGGCTAAACTGATGGGAGCCATCGGCGGATGGGGGGAGTGTGCGGATTCGGTCAACGCCCTCATCAACGACATGGTTTAGCCCACAGGGGTAATCATCGTGAGGGTGCTGATGGTGTGATGGCCGAAGGTCTCCGTCCGAGCCCCTTCCGCCTGCGCCTCGGTCAGAGACCTTCGGCGATCAAGGATGGGTATCCCGCTTCCGCTGGACCTTAGTCCAGCGGCCTCGGCGACCTGTTGCGACTCTGGCCAAGCGTATGTTTCACGGTTTGAGTGCTGGTCGTCGCCGCAAGGCAGCGGACTAAGGTCCGCTGCGAGCATAGGCTGGGTAGTTACGTCTATTGTAGAGGTAGGCAGAAGAGATGAGTAGCAAATCCGAAACTCGTGGTGAGCGACGCCGAACCGCCCGCAATCCACGACCTGCGGTGAGCGGCGTCCCGCCATCCGCACCTGGACATCCACAACCTGAAGTGGGAGGTGTCCCTGCATCCGTCATCGGAAGTCCACCTTCCGTAATCCGCATTCTCCTGATCGAGGACAACCCCGGCGACGCGCGACTGGTCCGGGAGATGCTGGCCGAAGCACGGGACGTGCGCGTCAGCCTGGAGATGGCCGACCGCCTGGCCAGCGGGCTGGAGCGCCTTGCTGCCGGCGAGGTGGACCTGGTCCTGCTGGACCTCTCCCTGCCGGATAGCCACGGATTGGAGAGCTTCACTACGCTGCACCGGCAGGCACCTCACGTGCCGGTGGTGATTCTCACCGTCAGCCAGGACGAAGCCCTGGGGTTGAAGGCCCTGCAGCAGGGCGCGCAGGACTACCTGGTGAAAGGTCAGCTCGATGCCCACCTGCTGACGCGCACCATCCTCTACGCGCTGGAGCGGCAGCAGCTTCACCAGCGCCTGCGCGACAGCGAGACGCGGCTGCGCGCCATCATCGAGCACAACGTGGACGCCATGCTGGTGCTGGACCCCGAGGGGGTAGTGCGCTTCGCCAACCCGGCC